>CAZSYU010000010.1:0-63434 GCA_964611345.1 uncultured Pseudomonadales bacterium | reverse complement strand
ACTGCCCAGAGCGGCGAAGAAACTGCCCAGAGCGGCGAAGAAACTGCCCAGAGCGACGAAGAGGCCGGTGCTGCCGCCGCCACAGACGCCACTGCTGATGCCGAACTGAGCGCGGCCGAGCTGTTGGTAGCACTGGAAGCGGCCCGCGCGGCGGGCAGCCAGTCCCAGGATCAGGCCCTGCGAGCCAAGGCTGAAATGGAAAATCTGCGCCGTCGCACCACCCGCGACGTTGAAAACGCCCACAAGTTTGCCCTCGAGAAGTTCACCAAGGCGCTCATCCCGGTATTTGAGAGCCTCGAGAAGGCTGAAGCCTCCAAAGGCGACGCCACAGACGCAGAATCGGCCGCGGCGGTGCTCGAGGGCGTTAGTTTGTCGCTGAAGCTGTTCAAAGATACCCTTGAAAAACAAGGGGTTACACAAATCGACCCGCACGGTGAGCCGTTTGACCCGGCGTTCCACGAGGCGGTGGCCATGGTGCCCATGCCCGATTCAGAGCCCAATTCGGTGATTGAAGTGATCCGCAAGGGCTTCGATCTCAACGGGCGTCTCGTGCAGGCGGCCCAGGTGGTGGTCTCCCAGGCCCCGCCCGAGGGCTAACCGGTCACATTGCACCCTAAAACAACACGAAACCGCCCTTGAATTTGGTCCTACCGACCCAAGATAGGCAGCAACAATTTAAGAAAGGCGTGCCACAAGACGCGCCAACGAGATCTCACGGAGACACAACATGAGCAAGATAATCGGCATCGACCTGGGTACGACCAACTCCTGCGTTGCAGTGATGGATGGTAAAGAAGCCAAGGTCATCGAAAACGCAGAGGGCGATCGCACCACCCCGTCGATCATCGCGTACGCCGATGACGGCGAGATCCTGGTGGGCCAGAGTGCCAAGCGGCAGGCGGTAACCAACCCGACCAACACGCTGTTTGCGGTAAAGCGTCTCATTGGCCGCAAGTTCAAAGACAAGGTGGTGCAGAAAGACATCAAGATGGTGCCTTACACGATTGCCGAGGCCACCAATGGCGACGCCTGGATTGAAGTGAAGGGCGAGAAGCTGGCGCCGCCGCAGATTTCGGCAGAAGTGCTGAAAAAGATGAAGAAGACCGCTGAGGAGTTTCTCGGCGAGACCGTAACCGAAGCGGTCATTACCGTGCCGGCCTACTTCGATGACAGCCAGCGCCAGGCCACCAAAGACGCAGGCAAGATCGCCGGGCTTGATGTGAAGCGCATCATCAACGAGCCCACCGCGGCAGCCCTTGCCTACGGCATGGACAAGCAGCGTGGCGATTCCAAAATTGCAGTCTACGATCTGGGTGGCGGTACCTTCGATATTTCCATCATTGAGATTGCCGAGATGGATGGCGAGTATCAGTTTGAAGTGCTCTCAACCAATGGCGACACCTTTTTGGGTGGTGAAGACTTCGACATGAAGGTTATCGACTACCTGGCCGATGAGTTTCAAAAAGAGAACAGCATCGATCTGCACAGCGATCCGCTCGCGTTGCAGCGTCTGAAAGAAGCCGCTGAGAAAGCGAAGATTGAACTGTCTAGTTCGCAGCAAACAGAAATCAACCTGCCGTACATCACCGCAGACGCCACCGGGCCAAAGCACCTGGTTGTGAAGTTAACTCGTGCCAAGCTCGAGTCGCTGGTGGAAGATCTGGTGTCACGCACCATCGATCCTTGCCGCACCGCACTGCAAGATGCCGGCCTGAAAGTTTCTGACATCGACGACGTGATTCTTGTGGGCGGTCAAACCCGCATGCCGCAGGTGCAAGACAAGGTAAAAGAGTTTTTCGGCAAAGAGCCCCGTAAAGACGTTAACCCCGACGAAGCGGTTGCCGTGGGTGCTGCCATTCAGGCGGCGGTACTTGCAGGTGACGTAACCGATGTGCTGCTGCTCGACGTAACACCACTGTCGCTCGGTATCGAAACCATGGGTGAGGTGATGAACGTTCTTATCGACAAGAACACCACCATTCCCACCAACAAGCAGCAAACCTACTCAACCGCTGCGGACAATCAGACGGCGGTGACCATTCATGTACTCCAGGGTGAGCGCAAGCAGGCGAGTGCAAACAAGTCGCTGGGTCGGTTTGATCTGGCAGACATTCCACCGGCGCCGCGTGGCGTGCCGCAAATTGAGGTTAGCTTCGACATAGATGCCAACGGCATTCTGAATGTGTCGGCAAAAGACAAGGCCACCGGTAAAGAGCAGTCGATTGTTATTAAGGCAAACTCAGGTTTGTCTGATGACGAGATCGAAGCGATGGTGGCAGACGCCGAGGCGAACGCCGAAGAAGATGCCAAGTTTGAAGAGATGGTGGCACTGCGCAATCAGGCAGACAGCATGGTGCACGCGTCGCGCAAGACGATTGAAGACGCCGGCGACAAGGCCACCGAAGAAGAGAAGACAGCAATTAACGCCGCAGCGGATGATCTGCAGGAAGCCCTTAAGAGCGACGACAAGGCTGAGATTGAAGCCAAGCTCGAAGCCTTAACAGCAGCATCATCTGGCCTTGCGCAAAAGATGTATGCTGAGCAGGCCGAAGCGGCGGGCGCTGAAGGCGGTCCTGAGGGTGCAGAACAACCCGAGACCGAAGGTGCTGACGCCGACGCTGTAGATGCCGAGTTTGAAGAAGTCACTGACGACGATAAAAAGTAACGCGTGTTGGGAAACGCGCTTGCAACCCAGACCCGGTAACCGGCTCTGGGTTGCCGTGGTTTAAACCCACAGTTACCAAACCCGCTCCGAAAAAGAAAAGTTTCAATGGCTAAACGCGACTACTACGAAGTTCTAGGTGCTGACCGGAACGCCTCCGAAGGCGACTTGAAAAAGTCGTACCGGAAGCTGGCCATGAAATACCACCCCGATCGCAATCCCGATGACGCTGACGCGGAAAGCAAGTTCAAGGAAGCCTCTGAGGCTTACGAAGTGCTGTCGGATGCCGACAAGCGCGCCGCGTACGATCGCATGGGTCATGCCGCGTTTGAACACGGTGGCATGGGTGGTGGTGGCGCCGCTGACTTTGGCGATATTTTCAGCGACGTGTTTGGCGATATTTTTGGCGGTGGTCGGGGCGGTGGCCGCAGTCAGGTGCAGCGTGGGTCAGATTTACGTTACACGCTCGAGCTGGCACTCGAGCAGGCAGTACAGGGTGACACCATAGAAATTAAGGTGCCTGTGCTGGCCAGTTGCGATGACTGCGATGGCTCAGGTTCGGCGCCAGGCTCACAACCTAAAACCTGTGACGACTGTGGTGGCGCGGGCCAGGTCCGAGTGTCGCAGGGTTTTTTCTCGTTGCAGCAAACTTGTCCGCGCTGTCGCGGTGCGGGTCAGATTATTTCCAACCCCTGTAAGAGCTGCCGCGGCCATGGTCGGGTAGAGCGGCAGAAAACCTTGTCGGTGAAAGTGCCGGGCGGGGTGGATAACGGCGATCGTATTCGGCTTGCGGGTGAAGGTGAGGCGGGACCAAACGGGGGTCCCTCAGGCGATCTGTACGTGCAGATAGCGGTTAAAGAACACCCGCTGTTTGAGCGTGACGGCAAGCATTTGTACTGCGAAGTACCCATTCCGTTTACTACCGCGGTGCTGGGTGGCGACATTGAAGTGCCCACGCTTGATGGTCGGGTGAAACTGAAAGTTCCTGGTGAAACCCAAACGGGTAAGCTGTTTCGCGTGCGTGGCAAGGGGGTCGCTCCCGTTCGTGGGGGCGCCACTGGCGACTTGCTGTGCCGGGTAGAGGTAGAGACGCCGGTGAAGCTGAACGACAAGCAGAAGAAGCTGCTTGGGGAATTCCAGGCGAGCCTCGAGGCAGGGGGTAAGCGTCACTCCCCCCGGGAGTCGTCCTGGTTTCAGGGCGTGAAGGATTTCTTTGACAGTTTAAGTTCATGAGCGCGTGTGCAATAGGCATACACGGGGCAGGCGGTCGTATGGGTCGGGCGCTGATTGAGGCGGTTGTCCAGGATTCTGCAGCCTCGCTTGCCGCCGCGATCACCCGATCTGGCAGCGATCTGCTCGGCATCGATGCCGGACGCATGGCGGGCGTGGCGGAACAAGGCGTGCCTCTCACCAGCGATCCGGCCGCCCAGTGCGACGTGCTCATCGATTTCTCGTTGCCGGAACCCTCGCTTGCCGCGGTTGCAGCCTGCCAACAAGCGGGTCGCCCGCTGGTTATTGGTACCACCGGTTATTCCCCGCAACAGCTCGAAGAAGTGCACGCCGCAGCGCATCACATACCCCTGCTGCTGGCGCCCAACATGAGCGTGGGGGTCAATCTGGCTTTTAAGCTCATCGATATGGCCGCGCAGGTGCTGGGCGACAGCGTTGATATCGAGGTGCTCGAAGCGCACCACCGCAATAAGGTAGATGCCCCCTCTGGCACTGCCGTGCGTATAGGCGAACTACTGGCGGCGGCGACCAAGCGCGAGCTCGCTGACGTTGCGGTCTATGGCCGTGAAGGCAACACAGGCGTGCGCAAGCGCGACACCATTGGCTTTGCGACTGTTCGCGCTGGCGACATTGTCGGTGAGCATACGGTGCTTTACGCCGGCGAGGGTGAGCGACTGGAAATTACCCACCGTGCCAGCTCGCGGATGAACTTCGCGCTGGGTGGCGTGCGGGCAGCCAAGTGGTTGCGTGATCAGCGTCCCGGGCTCTATGGCATGGACGACGTTCTGGGTTTTTAGAGCGGGCGCTAAACCGGGTGTTAAGGGGAAATTGTGGATAACTTTTCGAACCAAATTAATTGGTTGCCCACACGAAACTTGCTATCCAAAGGCCTCGCTCTCCGCTAGAATCGCGCTCCAATCCGGTCGGTGAATTCAACCGGGCATATCTTGCCTGGGGCGTTCGCGCACAACCAATTCACTGACTCAGTAGTATTTTGACGCGTTGCGGGCCTGGCCCAAAGCGTGCGTTTTGGGGACCAACTGCTTTGATACCGGCGTTATTAGCGCTAGCTGATGGGAGTGTGTTTAAGGGCACTTCCATTGGTATTTCCGGTAAAGCAGTGGGCGAGGTGGTGTTCAACACCGCCATGACCGGCTATCAGGAAATTCTGACCGACCCCAGTTACGCCCAGCAACTCATTACCCTGACTTACCCGCACATCGGTAACACCGGCACCAACGCTGAGGACATTGAGTCTGATCGCGTATGGGGTGCGGGGTTAATCGTGCGTGATGTGCCGCTGTTGGCCAGTTCCTGGCGCAACACCATGACCTTGCCTGACTACATGCAACAAGAAGGTGTGGTGGGCATTGCCGATATAGACACCAGACGCCTGACCCGACGCATTCGCGAGACTGGCGCGCAGGCGGGCTGCATCATTGCGGCAAATGCACCCGACACAGCTATCGACGAAGCGCAGGCGCTGGCGGCGGCCAAAGACTTTGCCGGTTTGGCCGGCATGGACCTTGCGAAGGTGGTTACTCGCGATACGGTGGGCACCTGGAATCAGGGCGTTTGGGATCTGGTGGATGGTTACGCGCAAACCGCCGCCGACGAGTTTCATGTGGTGGCGTACGACTTCGGCGTTAAGCACAACATTTTGCGCCTGCTCGCTGACCGGGGTTGCCGCCTTACCGTGGTGCCGGCGCAAACCAGCGCCAGTGAGGTGCGGGCGCTTAAGCCCGATGGGGTATTTTTGTCGAATGGTCCTGGCGACCCCGAACCCTGCGATTACGCCATTGCGGCAGTAACACAGCTGCTTGATGACAACCTGCCAATGTTTGGCATCTGCCTTGGACATCAAATTCTGGCGCTGGCCAGCGGCGCCAAAACCGAGAAAATGCCGCACGGCCACCATGGCGCGAATCATCCTGTGAAAGATGAACGCACCGGGCGTGTGATGATCACGAGTCAAAACCACGGTTTTGCTGTTTCTGTGAATGATTTGCCCAACTGTTTGGAGACCACCCATGTTTCCCTGTTTGATGGATCTTTGCAGGGCTTGCGCCGTACTGACCGGCCGGCGTTTGGATTCCAAGGGCATCCTGAAGCAAGCCCCGGGCCGCAAGACTGTCAGCCGCTGTTTGATGAGTTTGTAGAGTTGATGCGCGCCGCACGAGCGGCAGGCGCCGAGAAGAACTGATGCCAAGACGAACCGATATAAAGACCATCCTCATTATTGGCGCTGGTCCAATCGTTATCGGGCAGGCGTGTGAGTTTGATTACTCGGGGGCCCAGGCCTGCAAAGCATTGCGTGATGAAGGCTATCGAGTGGTGCTGGTCAACTCCAACCCCGCCACCATCATGACCGACCCCGCCATGGCGGACGCCACCTACATCGAACCCGTGGAGTGGCGCACGGTTGAACAAATCATCGAAAAAGAAAAGCCCGAGGCGCTGTTGCCGACTATGGGCGGACAGACCGCGCTGAACTGCGCACTCGATCTGGTCCGCGAAGGCGTACTCGAAAAACATGGCGTTGAGCTGATTGGCGCCAATCAAGACGCCATCGACAAAGCTGAAGACCGCGAGCGCTTTGATCGCGCCATGAAACGCATTGGCCTTGCCACGCCGCAGTCGGCGATTGCGCACTCGTTGGAAGAAGCGCTGCAAAAGCAGGCGGTCCTGGGTTGGCCCTGCATTATTCGTCCAAGCTTTACCATGGGCGGCAGTGGCGGTGGTGTGGCGTACAACACCGAAGAGTTCATAGAAATATGTGAGCGCGGGCTCGATCTTTCGCCCACCAACGAACTGCTTATTGATGAATCGCTGCTCGGGTGGAAAGAGTACGAGATGGAAGTGGTTCGCGACAAAGCAGACAATTGCATCATTATTTGTGCGATCGAAAATTTTGACCCTATGGGTGTGCACACTGGCGACAGCATCACGGTCGCTCCTGCCCAAACGCTAACCGATAAGGAATATCAGTTGATGCGTAACGCATCTATTGATGTGCTGCGCGAAATTGGCGTGGAAACAGGTGGCTCTAATGTACAGTTTGGTATTTGTCCCGACACCGGCCGCATGGTGGTGATTGAGATGAATCCGCGGGTATCGCGCTCGTCTGCACTGGCGTCCAAGGCAACAGGTTTCCCCATTGCCAAGGTGGCCGCAAAGCTTGCTGTGGGTTACACCCTTGATGAGCTTACTAACGACATTACGAGCGTCACGCCGGCATCTTTTGAGCCCAGCATCGATTACGTGGTAACCAAAATTCCACGTTTTACCTTTGAGAAGTTTCCCCAGGCCGATGGCCGACTAACAACCCAAATGAAGAGTGTGGGTGAGGTGATGGCGATTGGCCGTACTTTTCAGGAGTCGTTGCAAAAAGCGATGCGCGGTATCGAAACCGGTCGCACCGGCTTTAATGAAATAATTGAAATTAACGACAAGGACGATCGCCGTACCCTGATTCGCGAACTCACCAATGCTGGCGCCGAGCGGCTGTGGTATGTGGGTGATGCGTTCCGCTCTGGCATGAGCCTTGAGGAAGTGTTTGAGCGCAGTGCCATTGATCCCTGGTTTTTGGTGCAAATAGAAGATCTTATTAAGCGCGAGGATGAGTTGCGCGGTCGCGATGTGGCGCAGCTATCTGCCTATGAGTGGATGCAGCTAAAGCAGCGTGGCTTTTCTGACCTGCGCCTGGCCGAATTGCTTAAGGTTGATGAGCGTACAGTGCGCGAAGCGCGACAAGCGCATGATGTGCGCCCGGTGTTTAAACGCGTCGACACCTGTGCTGGCGAGTTTCCGTCAGCCACCGCGTATCTGTATTCCAGTTACGAAGAAGAATGTGAAGCGGCACCTTCGGACCGCGACAAAATTATGGTGCTGGGTGGTGGCCCAAACCGCATTGGCCAGGGCATTGAGTTTGATTATTGTTGCGTGCACGCAGCGCTCGCCATGCGCGAAGACGGTTATGAAACCATCATGGTTAACTGTAATCCTGAAACGGTCTCAACCGACTACGATACGTCGGACCGGTTGTACTTCGAACCCGTGACGCTCGAAGATGTGCTGGCGATTGTTGATATCGAACAGCCCAAAGGTCTGATCGTGCAGTTCGGTGGGCAGACGCCACTCAAGCTGGTGGAGGCGCTTGAGGCCTATGGTGTACCCATTATCGGCACCAACGCCGACGCCATCGACCGTGCAGAAGATCGCGAGCGGTTTCAAACCGCGCTCAACAAACTGGGCCTGCGACAACCTGAAAATCGAACCGCTACTGATCTCGAGAGTGGGCTCAAGGGCGCAGCAGAAATTGGTTATCCGTTAGTCGTGCGTCCGTCTTATGTGCTCGGTGGCCGGGCCATGGAAATTGTCTACTCTGACGAAGAGCTGTCGCGCTACATGATGAGCGCGGTCGATGTTTCCAACTCTTCGCCGGTATTGCTCGACCGCTTTCTTGATCAGGCGGTAGAGGTCGACATCGACGCGATTAGCGATGGCAAGCAGGTGGTTATTGGCGCGATCATGCAACACATCGAGCAAGCCGGTGTGCACTCGGGTGATAGCGCCTGTTCGTTGCCGCCTTATACATTGACTGACGATGTGCAGGACGAAATTCGCCGGCAGGTTATTGCTATGGCGAAAGAGCTCAATGTGATCGGCTTGATGAATGTGCAAATGGCCGTGCAGGACAACAAGATTTATGTGATTGAAGTAAACCCGCGCGCCTCTCGCACGGTGCCGTTTGTTTCAAAATGCGTTGGCCGGTCACTCGCCAAAGTGGCGGCGCGCTGCATGGCGGGTGTGTCCCTCGAAGAGCAGGGCTTCACCGAAGAAATCATTCCACCGCACGTTAGCGTTAAAGAGTCTGTCTTCCCGTTTGCCAAGTTCCCCGGTGTTGACCCGATTCTCGGACCCGAAATGAAATCGACTGGCGAAGTAATGGGTGTCGGTGAGACCTTTGGTGAGGCCTTTGCCAAGGCCTCTCTGGGTGCTAGTTTGATCTTGCCGGAAGGCGGGCGCGCGCTCATTAGTGTTAAGGAATCTGATAAATCGAAAGTGTCGCGCGTTGCGCACAGTTTGGTCGAGCAGGGGTTTTCGCTGGTGGCCACACGCGGTACGGCCCGGGTGTTGCGGGAGTCTGGCCTTGAGGTAGAAACTGTCGACAAGGTGACCGAAGGCCGGCCCGACGTTGCTGACCTTATCAAAAACGAGCGCATCGATTTGATTGTTAACACTACCGAAGGTCGCCAGGCCATCGAAGACTCAGCGATCATTCGCCGCCTCGCTCTGCAGCATAAGGTCTGCTACACCACCACACTCACTGGTGGCGAAGCGATCTCCATAGCGCTACGCTACAAGAATTCCCGTGGCGTTCGACGTTTGCAAACCCTGCACGCCAGCTAATCCAGAGAATTCAAGTGCCTATACCAATGACAGTTGAGGGTGAACAAGCCCTCCGTGATGAACTTAAACAGCTTAAGTCGGTTGATCGGCCGCGCATTATTCAGGCGATTGCTGAGGCGCGCGAACACGGCGATTTAAAGGAAAACGCCGAGTACCATGCGGCGCGTGAGCAACAGAGCTTCGCAGAAGGGCGCATCACCGAAATCGAAAGCAAGCTCGCTGATGCACAGGTTATCGATCTGACCAAGGTGCCGGCGACTGGCAAGGTGATTTTTGGAGTCACAGTTGATCTGCTGAATCTCGATGACGACAGCGCCATCACCTACAAGATTGTGGGCGAAGACGAAGCCAGCATTAAGGAGAACAAAATCTCGGTGATGTCACCGGTTGCTCGGGCCCTGATTGGTAAGGAAGAGGGCGACGTTGTGGCGGTACAAACACCAAACGGTGAGATCGAGTACGAGATCGACAAGGTGAAGTACGAATAGCTAACGCTGATGTGGGCGGCTACTTGCCTCTGCTGACGTTCGAAAGCCTCGGGTTAGGATCTGGATTTTCTCGATAGATCACTAAGGTTTTACCGATCTTCTGAACTTGTATAGCCCCTGTTTCTGCGCACAGGGCCTCGCCCAAAGCGCGGCGATCATCGCGATCTTCGGCGTGTATCTTAATTTTGATAAGTTCATGGTCACGCAGTGCGCGGTTGGTTTCTTCGACCACGCCGGGTGAGACACCAGCGTCGCCGATGACGACAACGGGGTCGAGATGATGCGCGATGGCGCGTAGGCGTTTGCGGGTAGCTGTATCTAACATTGCGCTATTGTCCGTTATTCGTTGCTTCCTTTCCTGCTTTTTGGTCCTGCTTTTTGGGTCCTTCATTTTTCGAGCACGCAGATGGCTAAACGTACGAAAAGCTCTAACCAGTGGATGACCCGGCAAAAGAAGGATGTGTTTGCCCGTCGTGCGGCAAGCGAAGGGTTGGTGTCTCGCGCTCACTTCAAGCTGGAACAGATGGATCAACGGTTTCGCCTGTTGCAGCGCGGCATGGTGGTGCTCGAACTGGGGGCGGCACCCGGTGGCTGGACCCGCTATGTGGCCGACAAAATCGCGGATAAAACAGACAGGGGGCGGGTCGTGGCGGTGGATTTTCGCCCCATCACCGCGCCGGCATCGGTGGTGGTCATAGAAGGTGAGGCGGGAACTACGCAGATTGACGCCCAAATCGCGCGCGAGCTTGCGACGGCCACGGGCAGTGAGCCGCGTTGTGACCTTGTAATCTCGGATATGGCCCCCAACATTACCGGCATACGGGCTGCTGATCAGGCCGCATCCATGCATTTGGCCGAGTTGGCGGCTGAGGCAGCGGCCATGTACTTGAAGCGCGGCGGCCATCTGGTAGTCAAGATGTTTCAGGGCGAAGGCGTTGATGAGTGGTTGAGCGAGCAGCGCCAGCGCTTTGAAAAGTGCCAGTTCGCAAAACCGAAGGCCTCTCGTTCAGAGTCGCGGGAGGTATTCGCGGTCTGTCAGAGGTTTAAGGGTGGGCGAATCGCGCAGCCAGACACCGATAATCAATCGACCTGACAAATCAGGCCTTAACAGTCGATTTGGTGCCATCTTGAGCGCTCTGCCCGTTGGTGGCTAACGCGGGGTGGTATAGTGAAGGCTCAATGTGCTTGCTGAGGCGTGAACCTTAGCGGGCGGCAACGACTCTGAAGATGTATGCGCCGCACTTTTGCAGCGCAGTGATAATAGAGGCAAGAGGACAAGCTCTTGAATGATATGGGAAAAAACCTGCTGGTATGGCTGGTAATCGCAGGCGTGCTGCTGACTGTGTTCAGCAACTTCAGCGTCAAGCAGGAGCCACAGACGCTGACTTACTCCGAGTTTCTGGGGGAAGTGCGTTCGTCCCGCGTCGAACGGGTCGAAATCGACGACCACATCATTTATGGCGAGAGTAAGAGCGGCGACCTGTTTCAGGTGGTCCGTCCGCCCGCCCTGCCAGATGGAAAATTAATTGACGATCTCTACAACGGCGGCGTCGAAGTAAAAGGCAAATTACCCGAGCAACCGAGCCTCTGGAGCCAGTTGCTGGTGGCCAGCTTCCCCATATTGATCATTATTGCGGTGTTCATGCTGTTTATGCGGCAGATGCAGGGCGGCGGTGGCGGCCGCGGCGGGCCGATGGCGTTTGGAAAATCGAAGGCGCGGTTGCTGTCCGAAGATCAAATCAAGACAACCTTTGCCGATGTCGCGGGTGTCGACGAAGCCAAGGAAGACGTGCAGGAGCTGGTTGAGTTCTTGCGTGATCCGTCCAAGTTCCAACGCCTCGGCGGGCGTATCCCGCGGGGTATTTTGATGTCGGGCCAGCCAGGTACCGGTAAAACCCTCTTGGCCAAGGCCATCGCCGGCGAAGCCAAGGTGCCATTCTTCTCTATATCGGGTTCCGACTTTGTTGAGATGTTTGTTGGTGTGGGCGCCTCGCGCGTGCGCGACATGTTTGAACAAGCAAAGAAGCAGGCGCCTTGTATTATCTTTATCGATGAGATCGATGCCGTGGGTCGGCATCGTGGTGCCGGCATGGGTGGCGGACACGACGAACGCGAGCAAACGCTGAACCAGTTGCTGGTTGAGATGGACGGGTTTGAAGCCAACGACGGTATTATTGTGATTGCCGCAACCAACCGGCCCGACGTACTTGATCCTGCTCTGTTGCGGCCTGGCCGATTCGATCGTCAGGTGGTTGTGGGTTTACCCGACATTCGCGGGCGCGAACAAATTCTAAAAGTTCACATGCGCAAGGTGCCATTAGGCGATGACGTTGAGCCGAGCATTATTGCTCGCGGCACGCCGGGTTTTTCTGGCGCCGATCTTGCCAACATCATTAACGAAGCCGCACTGTTTGCGGCGCGCGCCAGCAAACGGCTGGTGGGCATGGAAGAGTTCGAGAAAGCCAAAGACAAAATCATGATGGGCGCCGAGCGCAAAACCATGGTGATGTCAGAGGCCGAAAAACGAAATACGGCCTATCACGAAGCTGGGCACGCCATTGTCGGGCGGCTGATGCCCGAACACGATCCTGTCTACAAGGTGACCATTATTCCGCGCGGTCGGGCACTCGGCGTCACTATGTTTCTGCCGGAAGAAGATCGCTACAGCCACAGTCGCCAACACCTGATCAGCAATATTTGTTCGGCCTTCGGTGGGCGTATTGCCGAGGAGCTGATCCTGGGCAAGGACGGCGTGACAACGGGTGCTTCAAATGACATCAAGCAGGCCACCAGTCTCGCGCGCAACATGGTGACCAAATGGGGCTTCTCAGAAGATCTCGGCCCGGTGCTTTACGACAAGGATGACGGCGAGCCGTTCCTTGGCATGTCTGCCAGCACACCCAACCGCGCGGTGTCCGGTTCAACTGCTGCCAAAATCGATGATGAGGTGCGACGCATTATCGATGAATGTTACAACCACGCGGAAAAACTGCTGACAGACAACATCGACAAGTTGCACGCAATGAGCGAAGCGCTGATGGAATACGAGACTCTGAATTCCAATCAGCTCGACGACATTATGGCGGGCGCAAAACCGCGGGCTCCGGATGACAGTGGTGGCGATTTTGGTGGCCCCACCGTGGGTGGCACGTCTGACTCGAAAGATTCCGAGTCCGGACCGAGCCCAATTGGTGGCCCGGCGGAAGAGACCTAAGCGCGCGCTCCGAGCGTGCTATCGCACGTTTTGCCGCAATCGGTCTGATCGGCCCTAGCCAAAAGTGCCGCTGTGTGATGCCTGTCGTTGAAGGGCTCAGGCAGCCAGATACCATGGGTCCGTCGATGCCAGTGATGAACTGGCGGCCCGAGAGACTGGGAGCGATCGACCACGTGATCGAGAGCGATGCGATGGCTTCGGCAGGAATCGTACGATGCAGGAGCAGCTGTACTACAGGGAAGTGCCTAACAGGCACAAGAGTTTCTGGCAGACCAGATGCGGAAGCATCGAGCAGCGGGACTCGTCGAAAGGCGCGTCGCGATCGAACCAGATTGGGGTTCGGAGAACCTCTCGATCACATCCTAAAATTAAGGTGGCGCGTGGGTGAACTGACGACCCATCGTCGCGCAACCCAGAGAACATAGCCAGTGCCAGATTGGGAAAAACTTATGACAGATTCACGAGAGTATTTTGGTACCGACGGAGTACGAGGCAAGGTTGGCCAAACACCAATTACGCCAGAATTTTGCCTCCGCCTTGGTTGGGCTGTGGGTCGAGTGTTCTCCGGCACTGGCACTGGCAAAGTCCTGATTGGCAAAGACACGCGCATCTCGGGTTACATGCTCGAATCTGTACTTGAAGCCGGATTGTCTTCGGCCGGGGCAGACGTTTCCCTGCTGGGTCCCATGCCTACGCCAGCGGTTGCTTATCTCACACGCACGCTGCGCGCTGACGCGGGCATTGTTATTTCTGCCTCGCACAACCCCTACTACGATAATGGCATTAAGTTTTTTGATGGCTCTGGTAACAAGCTGCCCGATGAAACCGAGCTTGCCATTGAGGCAGAGCTCGATCGTCCAATGGTCTGTGTTTCATCCGATAAACTGGGTCGGGCCGAACGAATGGAAGATGCGCGCGGTCGCTACATTGAGTTTTGCAAAGCCACGGTTGATCGAACGGTACGTTTGAGCGGATTGCGTGTCGTGCTCGATTGCGCCCACGGTGCCACCTACGACGTGGCCCCTGGCGTGTTCGAAGAACTTGGTGCCGATGTGTTCGTGATCGGTAATGAGCCGGACGGACGCAACATTAATGACGGCGTGGGTTCTACGTCGCCAGAAGCGCTAGCTGCGAAGGTGCTCGAGTTGCGCGCTGACATCGGCATTGCCTTTGATGGCGACGGCGACCGCCTGGCTATGGTTGATCATACCGGTCAGATTGTGGATGGCGACGAACTGCTGTACATCATTGCCACGCATCGCGCCGAGATGAAAACTCTCGGTGGCGGAGTAGTGGGCACGGTAATGAGCAATCTTGGTCTTGAGAATGCTCTGAAAGCACAGGATGTTCCGTTTGTGCGCGCAGCCGTTGGTGACCGCTATGTTAAAGAAGCTCTCTCCAGCCGCAGCTGGAAGCTTGGCGGTGAGAGCTCGGGACATATTATATGTTTGGACGTAGCAACCACGGGTGACGGTATTGTTGCGGCCCTGCAGGTGTTGCTGCCGATGATCCAGTCGGGCCGCACCCTCGCAGAATTGAAATCTGGCATGCAAAAAATGCCGCAGGTTATGAAGAATGTCTCTGTTCCGGCCCCCAAGGAACTCGCGCAGAGCGACGAAGTGCTGGCCGCGGTTCGTGCTGTTGAAGCAGAGCTTGGTTCGCGCGGTCGTGTACTGTTGCGGCCGTCGGGTACCGAACCGGTAGTACGCGTGATGGTTGAAGGCGAAGACCTGAACGAAGTCGCTATGTACACCGATCGACTGGTTGAGGACGTTGAGTCCGCGGGCCGGCATCGTGGACCGGCAGCGGTATCGGCAGCGGGTGGGGAATAAGCCACTCACTCCCCCTCGCCTGTTGGCGGCCTAACGCATAAGATCCAGTTTCCACTTTTTCACTGGAGTCGCCCGTGCGAACTTGTGTAGTTGCCGGTAACTGGAAAATGCATGGCAGCGTTGCCTTCATCGAAGAATTTGGTAGCGAGCTGGCCTCTGCGCTTTCGCAACCTTTAACAGAGGATGGGCAGTCTGAGTCAGCCCCCGAACTGCTGATTTTCCCAACGGCACCGCACCTTGGCCTGGCGCGGCGTGCCTTGCCGCCCGCAGTGGCGATCGGGGCGCAGAATATTCACGCAGAAATCAAAGGTGCCTTCACGGGCGAGCAGTCGGCCGAGCTGTTGGCCGATATGGGTGTGGGTTGGGTGTTGGTTGGGCATTCAGAGCGCCGCGCGCTGTTCGGCGAAACCAATGCCGATACGGCCGCCAAGGTGCAGGCTGCCCAGCGGGCCGGTGTCCGCGCGCTACTCTGCGTGGGCGAGACCATCGAGGAGCGCCGGGCCGATCGAGCGGCCGACGTGGTGCTGGCGCAACTAAATACAGTACTGGAGAGCGCCGGAACCGGCTGGCTGGAGCAGGGCATGGTGGCCTACGAGCCCGTATGGGCCATTGGTACCGGTGAAACGGCCAGTCCCGAACAGGCCCAGGAGATGCATGAGATTATTCGGCAAGCACTGGCCACTCGAGACGCAAGCCTGGCCAGCAAAGTGCGTATCCTCTACGGCGGCAGCGTTAACCCCGAAAACGCTGCAGAGCTGTTCAGCCAGCCCGATATTGATGGCGGGCTGGTGGGTGGCGCGGCCCTCGCGGTCGAAAAATTTGTGGCGATAGCGCGAGCAGTTGGGTAATCTCCGCGTCCCCGAGATCTCTGGTCGCGCCAAGTCTCTGGTGTAGAGGTTAGATAATGTCGTTAGAAAATTTGGAAAATATCCTGCTCACCTTGTTGGTGGTTGATGCGGTTGCGCTTGGCGTACTGATTCTCATTCAACAAGGCAAGGGTGCTGACGTTGGCGCGGCCTTTGGTGGTGGCTCATCGAACACCATGTTTGGCAGTGCAGGGTCAACGTCGTTTTTGGCTCGCCTTACCACCTGGTTAGCCGTTGGCTTCTTTTTTATTGCCTTTGGCCTGGCTTATACGGCGAAAGAGCGTGCCGGTGCGCTGTCTGATCTGGGCATGCCCCAAATCACCGCGCCCGTCTCTGGTCTGAGCGAAGAGGCTGAACCTGTGGCAGAGCTGCCAGACCTCACCGACCTTCCCGATTTGGCTCCCGAGCTGGATACCGATATTCCCCAAATTGATGCGCAAGAGTTGACTGGAGAAACGGAAGCGGTAGATTCCGACATTCCTGACGTCTAGGGGCCCTCAACCCGCGTCATGCAGGACCGAACAAGCTTCATGCCGAAGTGGTGGAATTGGTAGACACGCTACCTTGAGGGGGTAGTGCTCTTACGGGCGTGCGAGTTCGAGTCTCGCCTTCGGCACCAAGCTTCAAATACCCGCTCCTCCCAACCATTTTCAGACTGTTGCCTATGGGTTGCATAGATGTATACTCCGCCTTCGCTGATGCGGGGTGGAGCAGTCTGGTAGCTCGTCGGGCTCATAACCCGAAGGTCGTGGGTTCAAATCCTGCCCCCGCTACCAAGTTCTGGAAAGCCTCTTTCTTCTGGGCTGACAGCCTTTGCTGGCAGCTGGAACCAAGGGTCTTTTAGCACAGGACGTGTTCAGGCAGCGCTGAGCTGATCGGTTAGGCCGATGAGTGCAAGCTGTCGATGACAACATAGATGTGATGTCGGATGCGGTCCTGTTACCGCGGCGCCGCTCACATTCAAGGGTGGCTCACCGCATCGGTTGGGCGCCCGCATTCGACTGGGGCGAGCTGCCCAATGTGTCGATCTGATTACCCAAGTATTAGATCAAACGACAGGCGCCGTGTTCGGAGTCAGATATCCCGGTCAGACGGAAATCTAACCTTGTGTTGGGTAGTCGTTGCATTGATAGGTAATGGAGCCAGGTGAATTGAATCGCCGCGAGCGACAAATTGAAGAGTTGATCGAGCCCACAGTAGTGGCGCTCGGCTGTCGCGTGTGGGGTATCAACTATTTGTCGCAAGGCAAACATTCAGTGTTGCGTGTCTATATAGAGAAAGACCTGGAGAAAGAGTCCAACGCTTGTGCTGTTGAGGCCGCACCAGAGACCCAGGCAGGCATCTCTATCGATGACTGTGAACGGGTATCGCGTCAGGTGAGTGAGCTTTTAGACGTAGAAGAGGCAATCAACGGCGAATACACCCTTGAGGTGAGCTCGCCGGGCCTTGATCGACAGTTGTTCCATCCCGAGCAGTACACGCGGATGGTGGGTGAGATGCTAGACGTTCGATTGAGTTTTCCATTCGACGGACGCAAAAAATTTGTTGGCCAGCTCGTTGGCGTAGAAGACAACGAAGCGGTCATTCAAATCGATGGGGAAGAATTTTTACTGCCCATCGAAACAATTCAGAAGGCACAGGTAGTGCCCACTTTTGACGAGTCTGACCGCAAGCCCGCCAAGGGCAAAGCAGGTCGCCAACCGGAAAAGAATGCATGAACGGTAAAGAAGTACTGTTGGTGGTAGAAACTGTAGCCCACGAGAAGGGTGTTGCTAAAGATGTGATCTTTGGTGCCATTGAGCTCGCGCTAGCCACGGCAACTAAAAAGAAATACGGCGAAGAGTCAGAGTTTCGCGTTGCGATCGACCGCGACAGCGGCGATTACGAAACTTTCCGCACTTGGGAAATCGTTAATATTCTTGAAGTGGAAGAGTTTAACTCTGAGGCCAACCTGACGGTTGACCAGGCGCAGGAAAAGGATGAATCCTTGCAGCTCGGCGACTTCTATGAGGAGCCTGTTGAGTCGGTCGAGTTTGGCCGCATTGCTGCACAGACTGCAAAGCAGGTGATTGTGCAGAAAGTGCGTGAGGCTGAGCGCGCGATGGTGGTTGAGGAATACACACCCAAGCTGAACACGCTGGTGAGTGGCACGGTTAAGAAAACCGGTCGCGACACGGTGATTGTCGATTTAGGCAACAACGCTGAGGCCATTTTGCTGCGTGATGCGCTTATTCCTCGGGAAACGTTTCGGATTGGTGATCGCTTGCGAGCGTTGCTGAAAGAAATCCAGCCCGAAGCTCGTGGTCCGCAGTTGCTGCTGACCCGCACCTCACCTGAGATGTTGATCGAGCTGTTTAAGGTGGAAGTGCCTGAAATTTCCGAAGACATCATCGAGATTCGTGGCGCGGCTCGTGATCCGGGCTCGCGCGCAAAGATTGCGGTACACACCAATGATGGACGCATCGATCCGGTAGGTGCTTGTGTAGGTATGCGCGGTTCGCGGGTGCAGGCAGTATCTGGCGAGCTCGCCGGTGAGCGCATCGATATTGTGCCCTGGAACGAAAACGCGGCGCAGCTTGCGATTAATGCCATGGCGCCCGCCGAAGTTGAATCCATCATGCTCGACGAAGACACGCATGAAATGGATATTGCGGTTAGCGAAGATAATCTTGCGCAGGCGATTGGTCGCGGCGGTCAGAATGTGCGCCTGGCGAGCGATTTGACCGGCTGGAAGCTGAACATCATGACCGAAGATGATGCGATCGCGAAGCAAGAAGAAGAAGCCAAGACGTACGTCGGCGACTTTATGGATAGCCTGGGTGTCGATGAAGACATGGCCGGGGTTTTGGTTGAAGAAGGTTTTACCACTGTTGATGAAGTGGCCTATGTTCCTAAAGAGGAGTTGCTGGCGATCGACGGACTGGATGAAGAGATCGTTGAAGAGCTGCGCAACCGCGCCAAGGACGCCATTTTGACGCGTGATCTCGCGTCTGAAGAAGCCCTTGGCGATGTGCAACCGGCCGACGATTTGCTGAACATGGAAGGCATGGAACGTACGCTTGCATTCAAGCTTGCGGCCAACGAAGTGGTCACTATGGAAGATCTGGCGGATCTGGGTGTGCCAGATCTACTGGATATTGAAGAAGAGCTCGGTGAAGAAAAAGCGGCCGCGTTGATTATGACAGCGCGAGCACCGTGGTTTGAGGAAGATGCAGATACTGAGGAGACGGCGGCCTAAGGGCGATCGGATCTTGATAACAGTACGCGGTAACGAGCTAGCAGGCAGGTAAGAGGAAAAGAATGTCGGAACAAACGGTCAAACAACTCGCAGAGACAGTTGGTGCACCGGTTGAGCGTCTGCTTTCACAGATGAAAGACGCGGGCCTGCCTCACACCACTGAAAACGACGTGGTTACAGACGAGCAGAAGAAGACTCTACTGATGTCGCTGCGTAAATCGCACGGGGATACGTCAGACTCGAAGCCGAAGCAAATCACCATGCGACGCAAGCAGTCCGCCACCCTGAAAACGGGGGGCGGCCGTGGTGGTCGCACGGTAAACGTGGAGGTTCGCAAGAAGCGAACCTTCGTCAAGCGTAGTGAGCTTCCACCTGAGCCTGCCAAAGAGGTTGTTGAAGAGGCTCCTGTACCTGTAGAAGAACCTGTGGTTGAAACGCCGCAGGCGGAAGTGCCTGAGCCCGTTGAAGCCCCTGAGGTGGCTGATGCACCCGGTACAGAAGAAGTTGTCGCTGCTGAACCGGAAGTTTTGTCCGAGCCCGAACCAGAACCGGTTGCAGAGGATGAAGAGTCTGACAAGCCCAGAAGGCTCAGCGCGGTAGAGCAGGAACGGCTGCGCAACCGAGAAATCGAAAACTCCCGAATCGCAGCGTCTGAGCAATCCAGGCGCGAAGCAGAATCCCGCAAAGAAAGTGTGGCTCGCGCCCGGGAAGAGAAAGAACGTCAGCGTATTGCCGAGGAAGAAACCCAACGCAAACGTAAAGCGGCCGCCGCAGCTGCGCCCGAGCAAGAATCACCAGCCGAGCAAGCTGCCAAGGCCCAGGCCGAAGTGCAAGCCGCTGAAAAAGGTGGGCGTCGCGGTGCAGGTAAAGATAAAGACAAGCATCGTCGGGAGCGCGGTGGTCCCCGCGGTCGCGGCGGTCGTCGCGAACTGTCGCTGAAAGGTGACAAGCGTCGCACCAAACGCCGCGCTACTACGGTGCATGTCGAAATGCAGGGCGGTGATTTTGAGAAGCCTACCGAGTTCAAGCAAATCGAAGTTGAACTGGGTGATGTCATTACCGTGGGCGAGCTCGCTCAGCGTATGTCGATTAAGGCCGGCGAAGTAATCAAGGTGTTGATGGGGCTGGGTGTAATGGCCACCATCAACCAGGTGCTCGATCAGGATACCGCGACACTGGTGGTCGAAGAGATGGGCCACACGGTTACCATCGTTTCTGACGATGCCATCGAAGAGGCACTAGAGCAGCAGTTGGCAATTGTTGGTGACGCAGAGCCGCGGCCACCGGTTGTCACAGTTATGGGTCACGTTGACCACGGTAAGACCTCTTTGCTCGACTACATTCGCAAGGCACGCGTAACCTCTGGCGAGGCGGGTGGTATAACGCAGCACATAGGCGCTTATAACGTTGAAATTCCGCAGGGGCAGATCAGCTTTATTGATACGCCCGGACACGCGGCCTTTACCTCCATGCGGGCTCGTGGCGCCAAGTCTACGGATGTAGTCATCCTGGTAGTGGCTGCCGATGATGGTGTGATGCCACAAACCAAAGAAGCCGTGCAGCACGCTAAAGCGGCTGAGGTGCCATTGGTTGTTGCGGTGAATAAGATGGATCTGGAGGGTGCCGACGCTGAGCGTGTCAAGAATGAGCTGGCCGCTATCGAAGTGATTCCAGAAGACTGGGGCGGTGATACGCAATTTATGCCAGTGAGTGCGATTACGGGCGAAGGCATTGATGCGCTGCTCGAATCTGTGCTGCTGCAAGCTGAGTTGCTTGAGCTGGAAGCGGTTCCGGATGCCCCCGGACGCGGCGTAGTCATCGAATCGCGACTCGATCGCGGACGTGGTCCGGTTGCTACCGTGTTAGTGCAAAATGGCACGCTGAAGCAAGGCGACATTATTCTTGCTGGTGAATTCCACGGTCGGGTTCGCGCCATGATCGACGACAAGGGCGCGCAGGTTAAATCCGCAGGCCCATCTATGCCGGTTGAAGTGTTAGGTCTCAATGGCACACCGGGCGCTGGCGATGAATTTGGGGTTGTGACCGATGAAAAGCAGGCGCGGGAACTTGCCGAGTTCCGGGCTGACAAGCTCACGGAACAACGTCAGGCGCAGCAACAGGCCGCCAAGATTGAGAACATGTTCGCGAACATGCAAGACGGCGATAAACGCGTTCTTAAGCTGGTTGTTAAGGCCGATGTACGCGGCTCGCTCGAGGCAATCATCCAGGCTTGTGCCGGTATTGGTAACGACGAAGTGTCGGTGCAAATTCTTGGTTCTGGCGTTGGTGGCATCACAGAGTCGGATGCAAACATGGCGCTCACCTACGGTGCTGCGATATTTGGCTTTAATGTGCGCGCCGATAGTACTGCCAAGACCTTTATCGAACGAGAAGGCATGGACTTGCGCTATTACAGCGTGATCTACGAATTGCTCGATGATGTAACGCAAATTCTGTCAGGCATGCTGGCGCCAGAAATTCGCGAAGAGATCGTAGGCATTGCCGAGGTACGAGATGTATTCCGCTCGCCAAAGTTCGGCCAAATCGCGGGTTGTATGGTTACCGAAGGCACGGTCTATCGCAGCAAGAAGATTCGTGTGCTGCGTGACAACGTGGTTATTTTCGAAGGGGAGCTAGAGTCGCTGCGGCGTTTCAAGGATGATGTTAACGAAGTGCGTAGCGGTACCGAGTGCGGTATTGGTGTGAAGAACTACACTGATGTCAAACCGGGTGACCAGATCGAAGTGTTCGAATCGACGGAAGTCGCGCGAGAGCTCTCATGAGTCACGCGGTAGTCGTCTAATCGTGCAAAAGAGAGAGTCCAGTCGTGAGGTTCGTGTTGCCGATTTTGTACGCGACGAGCTCTCGCAGATTATTCGTCTTGAAATGCGCGATCCCCGAGTATCTTTTGTGAGTGTTAACGATGTGAAGGTCAGTCGTGATCTCTCGTATGCGGAAGTGTACGTGTCGTCGTATAACACCCAATCGCCCGAAGAACAGGCTGATTTGATCACAGCGTTAAACGGTGCTGCCGGTTTTTTTCGTTCAACGCTCGCGAAACGTCACAGCATGCGCACCACACCAAAGCCACGTTTTCATTACGATAAATTATCTGAAGAAGGACCAAGATTAGACGCCCTTATTCAAAAGGCTGTGGCCCAAGATGAAGCAAATGCTGCATCAAGTTCGGATTTGCAGCCTGATTCACAGCCTGGTTCCGGAGCCGACACTTAATGGGGCGTGGCAGAAACAGGGGCCGCAACATTAGCGGCGTATTGATTGTCGACAAAGAAGTCGGCTCAAGTTCAAACGAGGTTGTGCAGTTTGCCAAGCGTCTTTATGGTGCGCGAAAAGTGGGCCATACGGGCAGCCTCGACCCGCTTGCTACGGGTGTTTTGCCGTTGTGCTTTGGTGAGGCCACCAAGTTTTCGCAGTACTTGCTGTCCTCGGACAAGGTGTATCTCGCGCGTTTCAAGCTTGGTATTGCGACAGCCACTGGTGATGCGGAAGGCGACGTCATCGCCGAAAAGCCTGTGCCGGACTTAACCGACGAGCAAGTCGACGCTGCCTTGGAGCAGTTTCGCGGCGAGATTAGCCAGGTGCCCTCAATGTATTCGGCGCTCAAACACAATGGCCAGCCACTCTACAAGCTAGCGCGCCAGGGTATTGAAGTGGAGCGTGAGGCGCGTCAGGTGACCGTCTATTCCAACGAACTGTTGGAGCGCACCGATGACACCTTGCTGGTGAAAATTCACTGCTCGAAAGGCACCTACGTTCGCAGTATTGCTGAAGATCTTGGTGAGGTGCTTGGGTGTGGTGCTCACGTTATTGAGCTGCGCCGGTTAAAGGCAGGACCTTATAACGAGGCCGATTTGGTCACCATGGCGCAACTGGAAACGGCCAGTCAGGAGGGTAACCTCGACGACCTGCTAATGCCCGTCGCAACGGCCGTAAGTGAATGGCCTGAAGTGAAGCTGTCTGAAAGCAGCAGTTTTTATGTTCGTCAGGGGCAACCCGTACAGGTGGCGCATGCGCCAACTGAAGGCTGGGTGAGACTGACGGAATCTGCCAGTAGCGATGAAGGTGGAATTTTCATTGGTATTGGCGAAGTAATGGATGACGGACGAGTGGCCCCCAGGCGACTTGTCGTTAACTAAAACCCGAATGACTGTACGTGTGCACGGTTGTTCGTGAAGGGTATTTGCACATTGATTGGAGGTAACTATGGCTTTATCAGCCGAGAAGAAGAACGAAATTGTTAATGAGTACAAGCGTGATGAGAGCGACACAGGGTCGCCAGAAGTCCAGGTCGCTTTGCTGACACACAATATCAACTCACTGCAAGACCACTTTAAGGATCATAAAAAAGATCACCACTCCCGTCGGGGTTTGATTCGCATGGTGAACCAGCGCAGGAAGTTACTGGATTATCTAAAAAAGAAAGACGCAGAAAGATATGCGGATCTAATTAAGCGCCTTGGTCTACGTAGATAGGGTGTATAGGAAAAGAACATGATTGATATGAATATAGTAAAGAGAGAATTTAAGTACGGCGACCATACCGTTGTGCTTGAAACCGGCGGCATAGCTCGTCAGGCTACTGGAGCCATAATGGCGAGCATGGGCGAGACCGTTGTGCTGTGTACCGTTGTTGGCAACAAAAACGCAAAGCCTGGCCAGCCCTTCTTCCCGTTAACGGTTAACTACCAGGAAAAGACATACGCCGCTGGTAAAATTCCAGGCGGTTTCTTCCGGCGTGAAGGTCGGCCAACCGAGAAAGAAACGCTGACATCGCGTTTGATCGACCGTCCCATTCGACCGCTCTTCCCCAAGGGGTTTATGAATGAAGTGCAGGTGATCTGCACGGTAATGTCGGTTGAAAAAGACATGGATGCTGATGTGATTGGCATGATTGGCGCCTCTGCCGCTCTGGCCATTTCCGGCATTCCGTTCGACGGCCCTATCGCCTGTGCGCGGGTTGGCTTCAAAGACGGCACTTACTTGCTGAACCCTGGCTTTGAGGCGCTTGAAACCTCAGGTCTCAACATGGTTGTAGCAGGCACCAAAGACGCTGTGTTGATGGTTGAATCAGAAGCAAAAGAGCTCACTGAAGATCAGATGCTGGGTGGTGTACTGTTCTGTCATCAGGAAATGCAGGTTGTAATCGACGAGATCAACGCACTGGCTGCTGAAGTTGGTAAGCCACGTTGGGACTGGGAATCGCCTGCGGTGAACGAAGCGTTGCTCGGTGAAGTAAAGAGCAAAGTTGAAACCGACATTGGCGCTGCGTATCGCATCACCGACAAGATGGAACGTCAGGCGCGCATGGGTGAGGTTAAAGACTCGTTCATGGCGTCGATGGAAGACACAGAGCACGAAGCCTCCGAGTTGAGCGGTCTGTTTGGCAAGGTTGAGAAAGAGCTAGTGCGCAAGCGGGTCCTCGACGGTGAGCCGCGCATCGATGGTCGTGATCTGCGTACCGTTCGTGGTATTAAGGTTGAGGTAGGCTCGCTTGCCAAAACCCACGGTTCCGCTGTGTTCACTCGTGGAGAGACCCAGGCCATTGTTGTTGCCACACTCGGCACGCTGCGTGATTCAGCTCTGGTTGAAGGCCTGGAAGGCACAATCAAAGATCAGTTCATGCTGCACTACAACTTCCCTCCTTTTTCAGTGGGCGAAGCTGGCTTTATGGGTGGTCCCAAGCGTCGTGAGATTGGCCATGGTCGCCTGGCACGTCGCGGTGTTGCTGCGGTACTGCCAGACGGTGAAGAATTCCCTTACACCCTGCGGGTTGTATCGGAAATCACCGAATCGAATGGTTCCTCATCGATGGCTTCTGTCTGTGGCACCTCTTTGGCGCTGATGGATGCGGGTGTTCCTCTGACGGCTCCAGTTGCTGGTGTGGCAATGGGTCTGGTGAAGGAAGGTAATCGCTACGCGGTGCTGACCGATATTCTGGGTGATGAAGATCACCTGGGCGATATGGACTTCAAGGTTGCGGGAACGGCGAAAGGCGTTACCGCGCTGCAGATGGACATCAAGATCCAGGGGATTACCGACGAGATCATGGAAGCTGCATTAGAGCAGGCCAACGAAGCGCGTATGCACATCCTCGGCGAAATGAACAAGGTGCTCGACAAGTCTCGTGATGAGATTTCTGACAACGCACCGTCTATGACCATCCTAAAGGTTCACCCCGACAAGATCCGCGACATCATCGGTAAGGGTGGTGCCACCATTCGCTCGATTGTTGAGGAAACCGGTGCGGAGATCGACATTCAGGACGACGGTAGCGTGCGTATTTACGCCGCCACTGGTGAATCGAAAGCGGCCGCTGTGAATCGCATTGAGGAAATCACCGCGGAAGCCGAGGTGGGTCGCATCTACAACGGTCGTGTTGAGCGCATCGTCGACTTTGGTGCCTTCATCAACATCATTCCGGGCAAAGATGGCCTGCTGCACATCTCGCAAATCGCTGAAGAGCGGGTTGAGAAGGTCACCGACTTCCTGGAAGAAGGTCAGATGGTAGACGTGGTTGTACTCGATGTGGACGCTCGCGGCCGCATCAAGCTGTCTATGAAGGAAGTGGCGAACTACCAGCAGGAAGCCTAACGGCGCAGCTAAATTCTGCTAGATTAGGGGCCGAAGAGTTTTCTTCGGCCCCTTTTTTGTGGGCTGTCCTTTTTATCTGGGCTGATCTTGGGAGGGTAGGCCGTGCTGCAATCTGCAAATAATGTTCTTACTCAGTTGGCTCTGGCTGTGGGGTTGCTGGCGCTGGGGCAGTCGCTGTGGGCGGCCGAGCCCTACAAAACGCCACGCACCTTCTACGACCAGCCTGACCTGCAAGGCACCTGGACGAATGGCACCTTTACCACGCTGGAGCGGCCAGACGATATCGAGTCACTTGTGCTTAGCGAAACCGAAGCGCGTGCAATGGTAGCCGCGCGCAATGAGTTTTATGCGGGTTACGATGAGCCGGAGAAGGTTGATGGCAAGCTCGCAGAGTCTACCGATCCGGGTGGCTACAACACCTTTTGGATGGACGAGGGGTCTAATCTCGCTGTTGTCGATGGCGAGTACCGGTCGTCGATTATTGTGCATCCAGAAGACGGCCAGATCCCGTACAAATGGACCGCATTTTATCGGCGTTATCGGGATCTGATTCAACTCACGCGCATGGATGGCCCCGAACTGCGCCCGCTGGGCGAAAGGTGCATTGTTGGCTTCGGCTCCACGGGTGGTCCGCCAATGTTGCCCGTGCTGTACAACAACAACTATCAGATTGTGCAAAACAAAGATCATGTGCTGGTATTGGTGGAAATGAATCATGATGTCCGCACGGTGCGGTTAAACAGCACGCACCCGCCAGCCAGCGTGAAGAAATGGTTAGGCGATTCTATTGGCTGGTGGGAAGGCGATACGCTGGTCGTTGAAACTACCAACTTCCATCCGGGGCAGGGTATTCGGGCCTCGCTCAAGCACTTGATCTATGCAACGGATGAACTGAAGGTGACAGAACGTTTTACGCGCACTTCTGACAAGGCCATCAAATACGAGTTCGCCATGGACGACCCCAATGTTTATTCGGAAGTGTGGCGCGGTGAGCTGCCGTTTCGAAAACACGATGAGCAAATCTACGAATACGCCTGCCACGAGGGCAATTACGCCATGCCGGGCATTCTGGCTGGCGCTCGTCGGGAAGAAGCAGACGGCGTAGAGCAGACCTTCATTCAAAAAGTGGCCGAATTCGTCGGCGACTGAATTTTTACCGAGAGAGAGCAATGGTTGCACAGACAGACTTGCCGGAGCATGTGCAGGCCAACCGTCAGTATTGGGATGAACGGGCCGATAATTGGGTAGAGGCGGGTGAACGCAACTGGGCGGCAGACCAACCCACCTGGGGCATTTGGTCTTTGCCCGAAGCCGACCTGCAGTTGTTGCCGCAAGACATGACCGGTATGACAGCGATTGAGCTGGGTTGCGGCACGGGCTATGTCAGTGCGTGGATGGCGCGGCGTGGCGCGACACCCACAGGCATTGATAACTCTGCGGAACAACTGGCAACCGCACAACGGCTGATGCAAGAGCACGCTATGCCCTTCGAATTGCTCTATGGTAACGCCGAGACGGTGCCGCTTGCCGATGCTTCCTTTGACTTTGCGATAAGCGAATATGGGGCAGCGATCTGGTGCGACCCGCAGCTATGGATTCCTGAGGCGCACCGGTTGCTTAAGCCTGGCGGCAAGCTCGTGTTTCTTGGCACTCATCCGTTTTCTATGCTCTGTGCCCCGCAAAGTGGCGCACCTTGCGATGCGCAGCTGCATCGACCTTACTTCGGTATGGGCAAACTCGACTGGCGTGACGTAGAGATAGAGCCTGGCGGGGTGGAATTTAATCTGCCGGTTGCGCAGTGGATGCAATTATTCGAGCATACCGGGTTTGTTGTTGAGCGCTATCAGGAGCTGCAAGCCCCGGAGAGTGCAGAGGGATTCAGCTTTTTTGTCAGTGCCGAATGGGCCAGACAATGGCCGGGCGAGCAGGTCTGGCATTTGCGTAAACGCTGTGTCGACTAAGGCTGTTTGTCACTGTGGCGCCGTCGCACTCACGCTGGCGGAGTAGCCCGCAGAGGTGTTCGAGTGTAATTGCTCAATCTGCCGTCGGCTGGGTGTGCTCTGGGCGTACTACCACTGCGACGATGTGGTCATTGATAAAGGTTCGAACGATACCGACGTTTATATTTGGCAAAACAGAGTACTTGAGTTCCATCGCTGCAAACACTGTGGCTGTACCACTCACTGGGCGGCGGTAGATAAGGGGTTTCGCGAGCGTATGGGTGTTAATGCCCGGCTTGTCGATGGGCTAAACCGCCAGAATACAAAGCTTGGCTACGTTGATCATGGTGACCTGGGTTGGCATTGGAGTTCCGCAGACTCGCTTCACTAGGTATCTACCTGTAGTTATAGCCAACCATTGTTGCGTGCCGTGGTGAATGCCTCGATGCGATTTGTTGCTCCCAGTTTTTGCGTGGCTGATGCCAGGTAGTTGCGCACGGTGCCCGTGGACAGGTGGAGTTCGGCGCCAATATCCCGATTGGTTTTTCCTGCTTCTGCCAGCCGCAGGATTTCTCGCTCTCGATCGTTTAACGGATCATTCGCTGCCCAGGCCGCGGTTGCGAGCTCCGGTGCGACGGCGCGCTTGCCGCTCGCAACGGTGCGAATAGCGTTTGCAAGTTCATCACTCGGCGCATCTTTCAGAACATAACCGACAACTCCGGCATTCATCGCTCGCTTGAGATAACCCGGCCGATCGAAGGTCGTAACGATCATCACACGTGTAGCAGGGACTTTGTGCTGTACTTGTTCGGCAAGCTCGATGCCGGTCAGGCCTGGCATTTCGATATCCGTCACCAGTACATCTGGCTTCAAGCGTTCGACTGCAGCTAATGCTTCGACGCCATCGCTTGCCTGTGCAACGACGGATATGTCTGACTCTAGGTCGAGCAAAGAGGCGAGTGCACCACGCAGTAGTGACTGATCCTCAGCAATCAGGATACGAATCATGAGGTAGCTTGGTCGTTGAGTGGGAGGCAAATTTCAAGTCGTGTACCGACACCAGTGTCGATCTCTGTCGTTCCTCCGAGTGCTTCCACTCTGCGTGTCAGACTCTGCATCCCGGTACCTGGCTCGAAGACTTCGTTGTGTTGGGTGCCCTTGCCGTTATCCGTAATGCTGAACCGGAAGGCTTCAGTGGCTGGGCCGAATTGAATCTGTGCCTGGGTAGCCTCCGAGTGGCGGATGATGTTGGTTACTGCCTCTCTAATGGCAAGCCCGACTGCTTTGTTCATTCGATGTGGCAGGTCGGGTACGTCACCTGAAACGTGAAAGTCGATGTCTATTGCGGTGAGGCTGTCACGTGCCCGGGCAATTTCTTCAGCAACGTTAACCACGGTCATGCCTTTAACCGTATCGCGGACGTCATTCAGGGCGTCACGCGCCGAGAGCCGGATGTCACTTATTTCCTGTCGAGCTCTCGCGGGGTCTGTTTCCAGCAGTTTTTCCGCAAGGTCCGCTTTCACGGCTACCATGGTTAAGGTATGACCCAGTATGTCATGCAGGTCTCGAGCGATTCGCTCGCGCTCCTCAACTGCCGCTAACTGCCGATCGAGCACTAGAGAGCGCTCGCGTGCATCCTGCACAATCCAGGACTGTGCGGCGGCGATACAGGTCGCAGCTACTATGCCAGACATGAAAAGAATGAAACCTGTTCGCGCCAGCGATGCCTCGAGAACAAAATGGGCGAAGAATGCGTAAACGAGACTAAGCACAACGACGCTGGCAATTGCGCGGCGAATATCTTGCTGGAATGCTGCAATAGATACGGCGTAGATGTGGTAAGTGCCC
This sequence comes from uncultured Pseudomonadales bacterium, assembly GCA_964611345.1. GTDB lineage: Bacteria > Pseudomonadota > Gammaproteobacteria > Pseudomonadales > Azotimanducaceae > JALZVT01. The sequence continues at coordinate 34,092 of CAZSYU010000010.1, read as the reverse complement.
TCCATACCACTAAAAGGACCTACAGCCAACGCTATGCCTTCGATAGCGAGTGCGTGCAGCAGATAGATGGGTGTAATTTGGCCAAAGGCTCGAAAAAAGAGCGGGCAAAATAAAAGGACTGCGAGCAATGCCGCGCCGACATCCATCGCCGTTGGTGTAGCGAAGAACCACGGAATAAAATAGAACGGCAGATACACCAGCTGAAACTCAGGACGCTCCATCCAGGTGGTCTGCCGGTTTGGGGTGCCGGATGTATCGGACGTATCGGGTAAGGTGTTCGTTGCCATTAGTTCAGAGTGACATTATCGATCTGATATTGAAACTCACCTTTGCCTGGGCCAGCAACAATCGCGAGACCTTGAAATTGGTTACTCGAAAAGCCCCTAAAGTCTGCAAGAGCAAGCGAGACAGTTTGCCAGTCCTTGCTGACTGAGAAACTCTGGGTTGGTGGCACACCGGCTGCGGTATCAAACATCATTGCTCGATAAGTGCCGGCTGACCCTCTGATGCTGAAACTAAGCTCTGAATATTCGGCGAGCGAGGCGGGACCAGTGGTTTGATCCTGCAAAGTGAGGGAGGCTCCTGCCCAGGGGAACGCAAAACCGCTTGCAACCTTTGCTTGCACGCTGAGATACCCATCGCCGCTGGCCTCAACTTTAGAAGTTGAGTTGCCACCCATCACACGGTCATCGGTACTTGTCCAGGCGAAACCCTCAGGCGCATCGAGTCCTGAGTTGAAGGTGCCGAGACTGGCTTGCAACAGCTGTGATTTTACTCCCCCATCAACAAGTGATCGCACTACCTTTGTGCCGTTCTTGTAGAGCGCAACTATGTCTCGCGTGCTGTCAATGTTCTCCAGAGGATTGCCGGCGACAAGGAGAAAGTCCGCCGGTGCACCAGGTGTCAGATAACCGCGCTCGCCCAGGTCAAATCTCTGGGCCGGGTTTGCGGTTGCGGCAGACAAGGCGGTCAGATTTGGCAGACCGGCACGCACCAGCAGTTCCAGTTCGTGATGCAAACTCGCGCCGTGGGTTGTGCCGGGATTTGGCGCATCCGATCCGGCGAGAATGGTAACCCCGGCGGCCTGTAGTTTGCCGGTATTGGCGAGAGCGATGGACAGATCAAATCCTGCTAACCCCTCGCCAAAACTCCTTGCAAGGTTTGTGGTCTGCGTTGCTCGCAAATAGGGCGCAAGTCGCGAATCCTCAGCGAGAGCTGCATTCACTCCGGCTTCATCGATGCCAGCGAGCGTGGTGAGCGTCGGTATGATGAAAATGTCAGCCTCGATTGCGCGACGAATGAAGGCCTCAGAAACCGGCTGATCGGCAAATATATGCACGAGACCATCTATCCCCGCGTTCACCATATCCAATGCGGCTGCTTCTGTTGAGATGTGCGCGAGAGCCAGCAAGCCAGCATTATGCGCGGCCAGAATGATGGCGCTGGCTGTGGCCAAATCGAGGCTGGGTATACTCGTCTGGTTGGGTATGTAGACCAGTTTAATGTAGTCGGAACCCTCCGCTTTACGCCGTTCGACCCAATCTGCGGCATCTTCTGGTTGCGCCAGAGTTTCAATGGGGAAGCCGAACTGTGTGCCATGGCCGCCTGCAACGGTGGCGAGTGTTCCTGCGCTAAACAGATCAGCCCGGTCTGCGACTTCCGGGTTATCTCGATCGGGCTTGGCGCTTTGCATCAGATCTGCTGACATGAACATATCGAGGTTGGTGGTGACCCCAAAGCGCAGGCTATCCTCCAGCGCCGTCCCGAAAGTATGGGTATGAGCATCGATCAGGCCAGGTAAAATTGTCAGGCCTGCTGCTTCCAGGCGGGTGACATCTTCGGGTGCGGCGAGATTCGAACCTATGTCCGCGATGGTGCGGCCTTCCACCAGCACATCGACATTGTCTAGCACCGCTCTGCCGTCAAACAGACGGGCGTTGGTGATTAGCAGGGTGTCGTTGTCTGTGGCGCTTTCTGTGTCGAGTGCAGTTGGCGTAGGTAGTATTAAAATCAAGCCAGTGAAGATTGCTACCAGTAGCGCAAGCGCCCCCAAGAGAGTGTTCTTTAACATTGTCTGAGACCTACCTGTGCTAGGATTTTTGTCGCGACCAGGCAAAGCGCGTAAGTAACGCAAGGCCTAGCGTCATGAGGATTGTGGTTTGCAGCGCTGCTACTGTGTCGTGGTCACCGGGGGCGCCACTAACTCCCAGAGCGAGTTCACCGAGGTGATACGACGGTAGCGCCAGGGCGATCGATTGCATTGCGGTAGGGAACGCCGCTATCGGGATCCACAGCCCACCCAGAGCGGACAGTCCTAAAAACAGAATGTTGGCAACGGCGATAGCGCCATTGCTGTTCATAATAAAGCCGAGCGTCATACCAATCATGGCAAGCGGAATCGTGGCGAACAGATGTACCGAGAGCAAGGCCAGCCATATAGAACGCGGCAGCTCTACCCCTGCGATAAAGCCTGCGATGCTATACAACAAAGCGAGTGATAAGCCGCTGAAGATGAGGGTCGCGAGCAGTTTTGCGCCTATGTATGTGCCTGCTGGAGCAGGTGTTGCACGTTTTAAATCCAGCCAACCTTTTTCCCGTTCGGTTGCGACAGACACGCCAAAGCCAAAGATGGCTGGACCCATCGCGGCGAAGATACCGAATGTCGCGAGCATATAGTTGGCCTGGCCGTTGTCTCTGGAAAGAACCACGGCGAACAGTGTGTAGAAGGCAACAGGCATAACCAGTGTGGGTAGAATAAATTCTGGTGCCCGTGCAGATTTGAGTACTTCCGCGCCAGCCTCGTTTAAAAATACATCTGCTGTTGTCATTCTCTATGTCGCTCTCTGTGTCTCTCTCGATGTAGAAAGATCGCGCATGGCGTCATCGAGGGTTGGTTTGGTCACTGTTAGATCTGCGGGATTGGCATCGAGCTCGAGCAAACCTTTTAGGCTTGCCGGTGCGGAGCGTGTACTCATCTCGATGAATCGACCTGACCGTCCTGCCCGAACAACACCTGGCAGCGCGGCCAGAACGTTTAGCGGTAATGGGCTCACGCAGCGGATTAGCTGGCCGCTCGTAAAATTACGAATCTCTTGTGGGGTGCCATCTGCAACGACTCGGCCGTCTTGCAGCAACACAATTCGATCGGCAAGTGCATCGGCTTCTTCCAGGTAATGGGTTGTTAACACAACTGCCGTACCTGCAGATGTTAACGACCGTACTCGTTCCCAAAGTCTCTCTCGAGCATCGGTGTCCAGACCGGTTGTCGGTTCGTCAAGAAAAATCAGGTCAGGGTTCCCAACAATCGCTAGAGCAAACTGAGCCTGACGTTTCTGACCGCCAGAAAGTGTCTGGTAGCGTTTGTCTGCCAAGCCATGCAGCTGACACAGCGTGAGTAAGTCATCTGTGGGCTGCGAATTTGGGTAGTAACTCGACATCAGAGTTATCTGTTCGCGCACTGTTAATAAGTCTGGCAGGTCGGACGCCTGCAGCATCGCGCCGATTCTTCGGCGTACGGCAAGAGTTCCGGGTTTGCTGCCAAACAGGCTGAGAGTGCCGCCTGAGGCTCGGGTCAGGCCGAGCGCGCAGCGGATAAAAGTAGTCTTGCCGGCACCATTGCTGCCGAGAATTGCAGTGACTTCCGCGGCATTGATGTCAAGCTCAAGGCTGTTGAGTGCCTGTACATCGCCAAAGGATATGGTCAGTTTGGAGGCTGATAGGACTGGAGATGCGTTTGGCATGCGGCCACTGTTGGTTCTTGATCTTGAGATCAACTAGACCATATGTGGAGAGGCACCGTAATTGAGGATAGTCCCTAAACTCACATGACAAATGTCATGCTTGCTTCTTTCACTTCTTCTTGCGCAACTCGCCGTAGAACAGTTCTTCGACAAACTCCACGCACTTAAACTGCTGCAACTGGGCGTCTTTGCCTACGCGCTTGTACAGCGTCATGCTCATGCTCCAGGGCTCGGTAAAGGTGGCGGGGTCTTCGATATTGGCCTCGTAGCGCATCGTACCCGGCCCGGTAGGCGTGAACCGTTCAGTCACCTTTAGCTGCTCGCTGTGGTGGTTACCGGCGCGATCAAACCAGGTCTCGGCGTTCTGCCCGGTTACCTCGATCACCAGCGTTTCGCCTTCCCAGCGGCCATAGGACTGGCCCATCCAGGAATCAATCGGCGCTTCACCCGGATCTGTCAGGTAGATGTTGCGCGCGGCCCCTGCGTATTCGTAGCTAAACAGAATGGCGCTGGCACTTTGCGCGATTTGAAATGGATACGGCATGTAGTTGGCGCGCGGTATGCCAGGCAGATAGCACTTTATTTCCGGGTCTTTGGTGAGCCAGTTGGCCTGGTTGTCCTGCTTTTTCGTAAGCGCCGCAGGCGTGTAGGGAATGCGCTCCCCGTCGAGTACGCCTGCGCCACCTGGTACCGATCCCACGCTACCAAGCGCCACGATTGCGGGCGCAGGCACAGGGCCAAAGTCGCCCTCTACGGTGGCAAGCGCTGCCCGCGCAGCGTGGGGTTCAATGTCGTAGTTGGCGCGATTGAGCACCTGCCACACACCGTTTAGATCCGGGTTGCCGCCAGGTCCGCGCGGGGCGGTGTATTCCTCTGCATTGAGGTGGCCTGAAACCAATATCGTACAGAGCGTCGCGCAGAGCAGTCTTGTGTGGCGTGCAAAAAATCGATATGGCATGTGGTCACCCTCTTTAGAAAGCGTTTACCCGGGCCTGTGCATTGGCGCGAATATTCATATGGAACAGGCTGTAATCGTACACGTGCATGCTGTTGCCCAACATACGTTGCGGAAACGCAGCTGATTTGAGCTCCGGTATGAACAGATTGCCGTCTTTGCACTGGGCGTCCGCCGCGCCAGGTTCAACGCTCAGCGCGCTGACGTCCTCATCCTCCTGTGCCTGGCCGTAGCTTGCGTAGCCGATCGCGCCCGCATTGAGTGCGTGCTCGGCGTAACTCTCGTCGTGCCGCCAGCTCAGCGGGTTGACGCACAGCATGTTGTCGGTGCCGCTAAAGGCGCCGCGACCGTTGCCGTCGATGGCGTTCCAGCCGATGGCGCAACCGGTTTGCGTGGGGCTCTTGCAGACAGGCACGCCGCCCAAATCGCCTGCGGTAATCGAAAACCCAATGAGGTAGGCGGCAATCAGGCGACCGCGTAGTTCGGTGTTGGCAATCTCTTCAGCCAGCAACCGTGCGCCGTGTTTGGTGCCCTGGGAATGTCCAGCGAGGACAAAGGGTGAACTAGCGGGAATGCGGTTTAAGAATTCGTGGAACGCACTAACCACATCGCCATACGCCAGATTGAGTGCCTGCTTTGCGTTGTTACCGTTTTCGATAAACGAGTAGAACGTGGCCTGGCGGTAGCGGGGCGCAAACACGCGGCAACAACTATTGAAGGCAGACGCCTGATGGCGCAGTACCCGCTCATCCACAATCCAGTTAGCAGTATCATCGTCGAGGGGTTGGTTCCAGCTGGCCTTGTTTAGGTAGCTGGTGGGATGGATAAAGAAGACCGGCGTGTCGCCCGTGGGGTCGTTCGCAGCTTCGGCGGGGCGTTCGTCCGCTGGTTCTGTAGTCTCAGGCAGTGCAGCCCACGCACTGTTGTTTGCATAGCTGGGCGCGGCCGGGACCGGCTGGTCAGCGAAGTCGTGATCGGGACCAATCTGCCAGGCCATGGCGCCACCTAACAGTTCACCGCGAAACACATAACCAAGTATCGCGAGTAGCAGGAACGCAACGCCGGTGTAGAGAAAACCTCGCTTGCTGCCGGGTTTGGCTTCTATCGCCATCTAGCGGTTGGCTCTGTTCTCGATAAGGTCATCCACAACAGCGGGTTCAGCGAGGGTTGAGGTATCGCCCAGATTTTCGAGTTCGTTGGCGGCAATCTTGCGCAGAATGCGGCGCATGATTTTGCCGGAGCGGGTTTTAGGCAGCCCCGGCGCGTATTGAATGACGTCCGGATTGGCAATGGGCCCAATCTCTTTGCGCACCAGTGCCACCAGCTCTTTGCGCAGCGCTTCCGGATCGCTGTTGTCGCCTTGCATGAGGGTGACGTACGCGTAGATGCCTTCGCCCTTGATGTCGTGCGGAAAGCCGACCACCGCGGCCTCTGCAACGGCCTCATGCAGCACCAGAGCGCTCTCGACTTCGGCAGTGCCCATGCGATGCCCGGAGACGTTCATAACGTCGTCGACGCGGCCGGTAATCCAGTAGTAACCATCGGCATCGCGGCGCGCACCATCACCGGTGAAGTACCAGGGCTTGTAGGTGCTGTAGTAGGTATCGATTGCACGCTGATGGTCGCCGTACACGCTGCGTATCTGCCCGGGCCAGCTGCCGGTGATTACGAGGTTACCCGAGGCTTCGGTGGCGTCGAGAATGTTGCCGTCGGCATCGACCAGTGCGGGCTTGACGCCAAAGAAGGGCCGCGTGGCGGAACCTGGTTTCAGTGCAGTGGCGCCGGGCAGGGGTGTGATCATGATGCCGCCGGTTTCGGTCTGCCACCAGGTGTCCACAATAGGACAGCGGCCTTCGCCAACCACTCGGTGATACCACTCCCAGGCCTCTGGATTGATGGGTTCACCCACGGTGCCAAGCAAATGCAGCGACGCCCGGCTGGTCGCACTCACCAGCTCGTCACCCTGGGACATCAATGACCGCAGTGCAGTGGGGGCGGTGTAGAAGATGTTCACTTTGTGTTTGTCGACCACCTGCCAGCAGCGCCCGGCGTCGGGATAGGTGGGCACACCCTCAAACATCAATGTGGTTGCGCCGTTGGCGAGCGGACCATAAACGATATAGCTGTGGCCGGTGATCCAACCCACGTCGGCGGTGCACCAATAGATGTCGCCATCCTGATAGTCAAACACGTACTTATGGGTTATCGCGGCATAGAGTGCGTAACCCCCCGTGCCGTGTTGCACACCCTTGGGTTTGCCGGTTGAGCCAGAGGTGTAGAGAATGAACAGCGGATCTTCGCTGTCCATAACCTCTGGTTCGCAGGTGCTGGGCTGGGCCTCTGTGAGCTCGTGGTACCAAACATCACGGCTGTCGTTCCAGGGCACATCAGCGCCAGTACGGCGCACGTTCACTACGGTGTGGACGTTGGGGCAGTCGGCTAGCGCTTCGTCGGCATTTGCCTTTAGCGGAATGGGCTTGCCGCCGCGCACGCCTTCGTCAGCGGTGATCACTACCTGACAGTCAGAATCGAGAATGCGGTCTTTGAGTGATTGTGGCGAAAACCCGCCGAAGACCACGGAGTGCACCGCTCCGATGCGTGCACAAGCAAGCATTGCGTAGGCCGCCTGGGGCACCATTGGCATATAAATACACACCCGGTCGCCTTTCTTGACGCCACGGGCGCGCAAACCATTAGCCAGTTTGCACACCTCGTCGTGTAACTCGTGGTAGGTGATGGAGGCGTCGTCGGCTGGGTCGTCGCCTTCCCAAATAATGGCCACCTGGTCAGCGCGGGTTGCCAGGTGGCGGTCGATACAGTTGTAGCTGACGTTCAGCGTTGCCCCTTCAAACCAGCTTACATTGGCATTCGGCATGTCTTCGCTGTGTACGGTGTGCCAGGGCGAATACCAGTCGAGAAACTCGGCGGCACGCTCTGCCCAAAAGTTGTCGGTGTCATTGACCGACTGGGCATACAGGCGCTGATAGTCAGCGTCGTTCATCAGTGTGCGCGCCTGCATGGCGGCGGGCACGGGGTAGGTTTTTTCTGAGCTCATTAGGTGGCAGTTCCCGCTTGGTCAATGATGTGATCGATCAGTGTCTGGCTAATGGCACCGTTAGCAACGAGGCGCTCACTGCCGGCCATTGCCGGATAGATGCGGTCGGCCAGCTTTTTACCCAGTTCAACGCCCCACTGATCGAATGAGTTAATGTTCCAGATGATGCCCTGACAAAACACCTTTTGCTCGTACAGCGCAAGCAGCGTACCCAGATTGCGCGGTGTGAGCGCCTCCAACAGCAGCGTAGTCGTTGGACGCTTGCCGGCCACAAAGCGCTGTGGGTCGTCTGCGTTGTCGCCAAACTGCATGGCTTCGGCCTGGGCGAGCATGTTGGCTAGCTGCCAATCGTGGTGCTCGGCAAACTCGTGATCAGGCACACAGGTGCCAATAAAATCTGCCGTGAATGGCCGATTGCCCTGGTGCAGCAGTTGGTGGAACGAGTGCTGGCCTATGGACTCTTCGCCCCCCCACAGAACCGGCATGGTGGGGTACTCGATGGGGTTACCGGCGCGATCTACCGATTTACCGTTACTCTCGGTTTCAAGCTGCTGCAGGTAGTCAGGCAGGAGTGCCAGGCGGCGCTCGTAAGCCAATACGGCGAGCGTCTCTGCGCCTCTGAAGTTGTAGTTGTAGATGCCAATGAGCGCCATGAGTACCGGCAGGTTCTCGGCGAACGGGGCGCTGGCCAAATGCTGGTCGAGCTCATGCGCGCCTGCCAGTAGCTGGTCGAACTCGGCTTCACCCAAGGCCAGCATCAGCGGTAAACCAACGGCAGACCACAGCGAGTAACGGCCGCCCACCCAGTCCCACATGGCAAACAGATTTTCTTCCGGCATGCCAAAGTCAGCGGCAGCAGCAAGATTGCTGGTGACCGCAACAAAGTGTTGCTTGATCGCAGCCAGATCGCCGGTGCGCTCGATAAACCAACTCCGCGCGGTGTTTGCGTTCATCTTGGTTTCCAGCGTGCTGAACGACTTGCTCACGACGATGAACAGCGTCGTTTCGGGATCGAGTCCGTGCAGAGCATCACGAGCAGCGTGACCGTCCAGATTGGCCAGAAAAGTAACTTTAAGCGCGTCAGTGGGACTTGCGAGCGCGCGATAGGCGAGTTCGGGTCCCAGGTGCGAGCCGCCAATGCCAATGTGCACCACGTGCTGGATAGCTTTACCGGTATAGCCACGCCATTGATGGGTTCGTACGGCGGTGACGAAGGCAGCGAGGCGTTCGCTTTCAGCTTCGATAGTGTCTGCTACTGCGCCTGGGCGAGCGCCGTGCGGCGCGCGCAAGGCGGTGTGCAAAACGGCACGGTTTTCGCTGGCATTGATCTTGTCGCCGGCTAGCTGGGCGGTGATTGCCTCCGTCAACTTTGACTGGCTGGCCAGATTGAGCAGCTCGGTGAGCACGGCAGCGTCTATTTGCTGGCGCGAGAAGTCGGCGAGCACTCCACCAATTTTCAGTACGGGTCCCGCTGCCGCCCCTCTGCTCGTATCGGTGCGTTGCTCTGCGACTAGCGCAGTGAGGTTTTGCCAGGCTGGCAATTGGGTTGGGTTCATTGGCGAGAAGCTCCGATGTTGTCTATGAGGCGAGCGCCACCAAGGCGAGCCGCTGCGAGAATGCGTAAATTATGAGAGGCGGCGTCAGGCGGTGCCAGCGTGTCTGCGTTGCGAATGTCGATGTAGTCAGGGTCGAACCCTGCCTCGCGAAGCTTATCCAGACCATCGCTAGCCAGTTGCTCGTAATTGGTTGCGCCAGCCGCTAGGGCTTCCGCTATTGATTGCAGGGTAGCCTGCAATAAGGGTGCGGTGGCCCGTTCGGCCCTGGTTAAATACTGGTTGCGACTGGACAGGGCGAGACCATCATCCGCGCGCACCGTCGGCACACCATAGACCTCGATGGGCAAGTCGAGTTGCCGTGTAATGGTTTTGATTAACAATAGCTGTTGAAAATCTTTTTCACCAAAAAACGCAGCGTGCGGTTGCACGATGTTGAACAGTTTGAGTACCACCGTACCTACGCCATCGAAGTGGCCTGGGCGATGTTCGCCGCACAGCAGGTTGGCAAGGCTTGGCAGTTTAACTTCAACATGTGCGCTTTGCCCCGTGGGGTACATTTCAGCAACGCTGGGTGCAAACACAAGGTCGGCATCTACCTGCCTTAGTGCCTCGGCGTCAGCGTCCAGGGTGCGCGGGTAAGCGTCGAAATCTTCATCGGGGCCAAACTGCAGCGGGTTCACAAAAACAGAAACAACCGTCTTGCTGTGCTGCTCACTGGCCGCTTTTACCAGTTGCAAATGCCCCGAATGCAAATTGCCCATGGTGGGCACCAGCGCAATGGAGTCGTTGTTGTGCTTCCAGGTCGCAACTGCCGCCCGTACGTCCGCTATGGAGTGAACTGTGCGCATATTTTAAACGGCCGACTGCAACCAGCTTACTTGAAAGTATGTTCCGGACCGGGGAAGACCCCGTTGTGAACGGCGGCGGCGTAGGCCTCGAAGGCCCCCGCCAGTCCGCTGGTGCTTTCGGGTAAAAAATTCTTCACGAACTTCGGTACGCGAATGCTGGCCGGTGTAATACCCAACATGTCATGCACCACCATTATCTGGGCGTCTGTGGTTGGACCAGCGCCAATGCCAATTACTGGTATGCGCAACGAGGTAGTGATCTCTTCTGCCAGGCCGGTAGGTACGCATTCGAGCAGCAGCAAGGAGGCCCCAGCGTCTTCGAGAATTTTGGCCTCGTCTATCATGGTATGAGCCTGGTCAGGGTCTCGCCCCTGCACCCGGTAGCCACCCAGCCGATTGATTGATTGGGGAGTGAGACCCATGTGCGCGCAAACGGGTATGCCGCGTTCTGTCAGCATGCGGGTTGACTCGGCAAGCCAGGCGCCGCCTTCGAGTTTTACGATATGGGCGCCGGCCCGCATGAGCGTTGCCGCACTGGTGAGTGATTGTTCTTCTGATGCATAACTCATAAACGGCAGGTCTGCCATGATGGCAGAGCCGGTGTTGCCGCGACGAACACAATTCATGTGATACACCATGTCGTCGAGCGTTACCGGCAGAGTGCTATCGTGACCCTGTAAAACCATGCCCAGTGAGTCACCAACTAACATCACTTCGATGCCAGCACTAGAGATAAGCTCGGAGAAAATGGCGTCATAGGCGGTCAGGCAGGCAAATTTTTCACCCTTGTCTTTTATTTCCTGCAAGGTCGAAATTGTTACGGCTTTGTTCTGTACTTGGCTACTCACAGGGTACTGCTCCTAAGTAGTGACTGGTGGTTATTTGTGTAGCAATGATCGCCTTGAGAAAAGGTTGGAAATGCAGCTATAGCAAGGTTGGTTGAGGGTTGAAATAGTGGCGCGGAGTACGTTGCGTCAAAATTTCCTCCAGCAATTCATCGTAGTGGCTCTGATTGTCGGCGAGATCAAGCTCTGCTGCGTTGACGATTAGTAGCGGTGCCTCTTCGTAGAAGTGGAAGAACTGTGCATACGAATCTGTCAAACGCTCCAAATAACCCTCGTCTATGTAGCGTTCGTATTGAATGCCGCGGTTGCGGATACGGTTCTGTAATACCCGGGTTGGTGCCTGCAGATAAATCACCAGGTCTGGCGTTGGCGCGGTGACTCGCAGAGACGCATAGATCTGTTCGTAAAGTTTGTACTCTTCTGCATCGAGCGTCAGCTCGGCGAACAGGCGATCTTTTTCTATCAGGAAGTCGGCGACCAAATTGGGCTCAACCAGTTCTCCCGAACTTATGTCCTGCATTTGCTGAACGCGATGCAGCAAAAAGAATAGCTGGGTGGGTAGGGCGTTGGCGCGTGGATCACGATAGAAGCGATCGAGGAATGGGTTTTCACTGGCGGGTTCGAGCAGCAGCGGGTAGCCCAGCGTATCGGCCAGGCGCTTTGATAGCGTGGTTTTACCCACGCCAATAGGTCCTTCAACCGCGATATAGCGTGGAGCCGCTTTAAGGCGCTCGTTGTGCTGTTCGATTGATTCGATACCGCCGGTAACCCCGGCCGTCCGTTGTGCGTTTGAGCTTGCAGCCATGCCTGTTACTCCGCCGAGTTACCGCCGCTATTGCCGCCACTGTCAGCAGGCGTGTTACCGCCGCTGTCGCCGCCTGCGTTATTACGGCGGCGGGGCCTGCGTCGTCGTCGGCGTTTCTTCTTCGGTGCGCCGTCTTCACCACTTGCCTGCTGCGAGTTGCCCTTGCTGGCTGAAGCGCCGATGGCGACGTTACCGTTAACGTCACCGCCGGCCGAGTTACCCCCTGAATTGCCATCAGAATTTCTCTTGCGTCCGGAACGATTGCGGCCGCCGCGGTTACTGTTGCCGCCATCTTTCTTGTTGCCCGAGTTATTCCCGGAAGAACCCGCGCGCTTACGTCCACCTCTGCGTCGCCGCCGGGAGCGCCCTTCACCGCCTTTACCATCACGTCGATTGCCATCATCGTCTTCATCGTCTGGATCAGGCCGAGGGACAACTTCGTGGGTTTTTTGAATTTCGGTCCACCAGTCGGCTGCTTCCTGTTCAACCAGGTTCTTTTCTGCTCTTAGCAGCAAAAAGTCGTAGCCCGCACGAAACTTGGGATGGCTGAGCATGCGCGACAGATTTTTCTGTTGGCGGCGCTCGAGTTTTGGTTGCAGTGCCCAGACGTCTCTAATGAACTGTGCGAAACGACGCGGGATGGCGATGGTGAGCTGCTGCTCACGTATGCACTCGGCTGCCGCGTTGTTCTCTGCTTCTTGCATTGACTGCTGTAGTGCGTTTTCAGTAATACGCGCCTGATAGTCATCCCACAGCAGTACGGCAAACAGAAAACCTGGCGTAACCGGTTTTTCATCAGCGATGCGCCCGTCTGTACTCTCCATCGCCAGTGCAACAAGTTCGTCTTCCGGGTTGGTGGCGGGGAACAGAATTTCTGCCAGCCCAAACTTACGCATTAGTTCCCAGGCGCGTGCTGCTTTGCCGCCTAGAAACAGTTTGTTCATTTCATCAAACAGGCGTGCTGGTGGTATGGCTGTGAGCAATTCTGCCGTGGGTGGGATGGCGTCCTGCACCGAGTGATCTATGTCAAAGTCGAGTTTGGCCGCGAAGCGAATGGCGCGCAGTATACGCACGGGGTCTTCGCGCAGGCGGAGTTGGGGTTCGCCGATGAGGCGCAGGCGACACTCCTTTAAGTCTTCCTGGCCGCCGGCCAGATCAGTTACCGAGCCATCCAGTGGATCGTAGTACATGGCATTGACGGTGAAGTCGCGACGAAAGGTATCGTCTTCCATGGTGCCGTAACTGTTGTCGCGCAAAATAACACCGTCTTCAGATGTGGTGACATCTTCCGGAAAGTCATCCTCGTCGACGTTTTTGCGATAGGTAGAAACTTCGAAGAGTTGTCGTCCGATACGTACATGCACAATGCGGAAACGCCGCCCGACGGTACGAGACCGGCGAAACACCTGGCGCACCTCCTCGGGTGTTGCGTTGGTCGCCACATCGAAGTCTTTGGGGGTTAGCCCCAGCAGCAGATCGCGGACACAGCCACCGACCAAATAGGCTTCGAAGTCGCGATCGCGGAGCCCTTGCACCACTTCAACCGCCGCCGGCTCGACGAGCTCGGGGTCGATGATGCCGGGCGCTGCGACCGGCTTTTCTCGCGGCGCTTTCGTCTCCGTAGAGTCTTCTGCAGCGTCTTCGGTATCAGCAGCCGCGTCAGCAAGCTCTTGGTCGGCGTCTTCGTGCGCCGTGTTGTCATCCATAGCGTGTTTCCAGTTTGCGTATAGACCGCAGATTGGTGCCCCTGGCGCCGCGTTCAGCCGCAGCGATCAGTCACAGCAATACCAGGCCGCATATGCGGCTGGTTTTGCGGCTAGCGCGTGCAAAATCGGTTGCACGCGTTGTGTAAATGCAACGGGTCTGCCTTGCTCTTTACTGCTCCTTGGCGTCCACATAACGCAGTGGGCGCGAGCAATCGGCGAGACCGGGTCTGTACACCGATTGACCGATTGCGTCTGAGGCGCCGCAGCATTGGCGATCAGATTCAAGCAGGGCAAGAGCGGCGTCGGCCGATGTCTGGGCCAGCTACAACTGGGGTTTGCCAGTTGGTTGGGGCTATTGATGTGACCAGGAATTTCAAGTGACCGAAATTCGAGTGGCTAGCAATAGCGCGCCGCCGGACGACTCAAGGCCGCCGGACAAGGGTCAAGTCTACCAAGGACCGGCCCAAAAAAAACCTAATGCAGGCCAAAGAAGATGGATAAATTGGGAAGAAAGGCGCCCATCACAGCGTGATTGGGCCCCTTACGCCGATTCGGCATGGCCGTTCGGTAGTCCCTCCCCTCTCTTTTGCCCTCTCACTAGTGAGAGGTTGGAGGTTTGTGGATCGCGGCAGCGCTGAAGCTCTTGTTGTTTTGTTGTTGTTTTGAGTTTTCTGCGGCTCGTAGCGGTTTTTATGCTGCGATAGGCGGATGTTATGACAATGCTAATAGGGGCGCAATAAGCCATTTAAAACAATGACTTAGGATAATCGAAGTGTTACTGAAACACCCAAATAGTGGGTCTGTTGCGAGCCTTTGTGGTCTCCGGTAACGAGCCTAGGTGCGGCGGGGGGCGCGCTTTTTGGTGCGTTTACGGGGAATGTTCAGTCGTTGCCGTCGCTCCCACAGACTCTTGCGCGAGATCCCCAAACGCTCGGCCAGTTCGGTCTCGGTGCACTGGTCCTGGTTCTCGGTGACAAATTTCACGAAGTAGTCCTCGAGACTGATATTCGGGTCGGCCTCAGTAGTGGTTTCCGCAACCGTTTGGGTGGTCAGATCGATTGCCAGTAACTCTGGGGTGATTTCCCGGGAACTTGCCAGAATAACGGCGCGCTCAATGGCATTCTCCATTTCCCGGACATTGCCTGGCCAGTGGTAGCCGGTAATGGCTGCGATTGCGTCGCTCGTGAGCACGGCGGGTGCGCGTCCGAGTTTGCGCGCACTGCGTTCGAGAAAGCGCTCGGCCAGGCGTATGCGATCATCGCCTCGCTCACGTAGTGGCGGTGGGGTCAGAGCGACTACGTTGAGTCGATAGTAAAGGTCTTCGCGGAACGCACCGCTTTCGACCAGTTTCGCCAGGTCTCTTTGGCACGCACAGATAATACGCACGTCGGTCGTTTGTGGGTTGGTCGCCCCCATGCGGCGATTTTCGCCAGACTTAAGTACCCGTAACAGTTTGGCCTGGGAACCCAAAGAGAGTGCCGTAATGTCATCTAGGAACAGGCTGCCTTTGTGGGCGGCTTCGATGAGTCCTTTCTGGTCTGGGCTGTGCGCTCCGGCATCAGAGCGGCTGGAGTTGAGCCCCGCGTCACCAAACAACTCGGTTTCTTGCAGGGCTTCCGGAATCGCTGAGCAATTCATGGTGATCAGCGGCATTTGATTGCGGGTTGAAGAGGCGTGTATCGCTCTGGCGATAAGCTCTTTGCCACTGCCAATCTCGCCTTCGATCAGTACTGGCGTTTCGGTGGGGGCAACTCGACGAATACGCTCGAACAGCGTCTGCATGACCGGGCTGTCACCCAGCATGCTGGCAAGCACACTGTTGTCGTTGGGTTGCAGGGCATTTTGAGCAGACACTTTGCAGGCATTTTCGACGCTGGCGAACAGTTCGTCGTTGCTGAACGGCCGCACCAGATAATCAGTTGCTCCGGCTTTCATCACAGCAACAACTGCGCGAGGATCAGGATTGCGGGCCAGCACGATAACGGGCAGGTCTGCCAGCTCGTCAAGGAAAGCGGTTTCGCCATCGCGTGCGCCGTAAATCACAAGCTGCACCGAACCCGGATCGAAGGCGGTCCGTGTTGAGCGCTCTGGTGAGCCACAAACGTCATAGCCCTGCTGACGCAGTTTATGCGCAAGCTGGGTATCCGCTGAGGCTGAACCGGCAAGTAGAAGGCGTGTCATAGGCGCAGCTTAGCAGGGGCGTTGATAGAAGGGCCACCGGTGCAACTCACAAGCACCTCACCAGCCATAAAAGTCTGCAAACGACTCTCCTGCTGGCAGGCGATCGCGCGACCAGTTTGCTATTGCCCAGTCCATTAGCTCGTGGGCTGGCCACAGAGTTGCCTCTGGCGGCGGCTGTTGTCCCAACAATTGCAGGGCGATGCAGAGGTTGGCCGCCACATTGGCGGCAGTGACAGCTAAGGACCGTGCCTGCTTGGAGAGTTTTGTGTTGCGCTGATTCAGCAGTATGGGCAGGTGTAGCCAAGTAGGTGCAGTGCAGCCAAGCTGCTCGTGCAGATGTTGTTGGCGCGCAGTGGTGGGTAACAGATCGGCACCGCGCACCACCTGGGTGACGGCAGTTAACGCGTCATCAACCACCACCGCCAGCTGATAGCTCACCAGGCCGTCGCGGCGCAGCACGATGTAGTCGCCGCCTTCGCGGGCCAAGTGGGTTTTTTGTGGGCCCTGCAATTGGTCGTTGAAGCCTAGCTCGCGGTCAGGCATTTGCAGGCGAATGGCGCAATCGTGTGCATCCGGTGGGGTACGCAAATGGGCAGCAAGCTGCGCTGGGTTGCAGCGGCGATGTCTGCAGTTGCCTGGGTAGGCCGTTGCTCCCTTGAGCGATTTGCGCGAGCAGTCGCAAAAAAACAGTAAGTCCAGCCGCGCGAGTTCCTGCAGTGCCAGTTCGTAGTGAGGTTGATGGTCGCTCTGGCGGGTGGGTGTGCCATCCCAGTGCAACTGGTGAGCCTCGAGTGTTTGCAAAATTGTGGCTTCGCTGCCGGGTGTTGTGCGTGGCGCATCAAGATCATCAATGCGCAGCAGCCATTGACCCTGTTGGGTGCGTACGTCCAGAAAACTCGCGAGCGCAGTGATCAGGGAGCCGAAATGCAGCGGCCCGGATGGCGACGGCGCAAAGCGCCCAACAGGCCCGCTCGTATCGTTTGCGGTCCCACGCTTTAGACCAGCCAGCGGAACAGACGATGGCTTAGCCGTGGAGCTGTCGCTCTTTAAGCTCATCGAGGGTTTTGCAATCTACGCATTGCGTTGCAGTGGGCCGTGCTTCGAGTCGGCGCAGGCCAATCTCGATACCGCAGGTGTCGCAAAAACCGTAGTCTTCTTGTTCGAGACGTTCCAGCGTTTGATCGATCTTTTTGATCAGCTTGCGTTCCCGGTCGCGGGTGCGCAGCTCGATGCTGAACTCTTCTTCCTGGGTGGCCCGGTCTGCCGGGTCCGGGAAGTTGGCCGCTTCGTCCTGCATGTGGTTGACCGTGCGGTCCACCTCTTCCATCAATTCAGTCCGCCAGTTGTTCAAGATCGTTCGGAAGTGATCCTCCTGATCCGAATTCATATACAGCTCATTCTTCTTCGGATTGTACGGCGTGTAGTTCTTGAAAGGCGAATCTGCGGATGCCTTCGCGTGGCTGGTGGGGCGTGGCAGCAGCTTGACGGCTGGTTTTTTGGACACGGGTCGTTTGCGAATAGGTGTATTCACAATGGCTTCGGTCACCTTGGAGCGGCTCCGAGCCTTGCCACTGGTCCTTTTCTTGGCAGCGGTCTTTTTGGCCGGTGCTTTGGTTGCTGCGGCTTTTTTGGCCGGCGTTTTTTTAGTGGAATCTGCTGCAGGCTTGGCGGCTGCGGCTTTCTTGCTGGGAGCGGTTTTCTTGTCGCTCGTCGGTTTTTTTGCGCTCGTGACTGCTTTCTTCTTTGCTGGAGTTTTGGACGTGGCCGCTTTTTTGGTCTTCTTGGCGGTAGCCTTGGTCGCCGCTTTCTCGGCGGAGGCGGTGTTGGCAGGGGCTTTCTTGCCTGTTTTCTTCGCTGCCGCGGTCGTGCTGGCGGCTTTGCTGGTTGATTTCTTTGCCTTGCCCTTCGCGGCTGCCTTCTTAGCCGCCGGGGTCTTTGATCCAGTGTCTTTTTTTGCGGCCATACGCGGAACATATCCTCTTCGGCTGGTCTTCTGCTGCTTTCCCCGCCGGACAACGCTGCGGACCTGTTGCCAGATTCAATATTCGTGAGAATCGGCTCGTGTCCAGCCAGCCTTGGCGAGAGGGCGCGTAAACTACCAGAACATTTCGCGGATGACCATATACACTGACGCCCTTCCTACCCAGCGGCAAGATTCTGGAGTGCAAGTGAGCAAGGGCGCACGCGAAAAACAGGCTTTTCCAGGTGGCACGACGAGCAGTGGCTTAGCGGGTCCCCTGGCAGCACGTGCAGGGGTCGTTGAACCCTTCCGGGTGATGGAGCTGTCTAAACGTGCGTTCCAGTATGAGGCGGAGGGGCACACCGTGGTGCACTTTCAGCTCGGCGAACCTGATTTCAGCACCTGCGAACCCATTTGTACGGCGGGTCAGGCGGCACTGGCAGCTGGTCAGACAAAGTACACCAATGCCGATGGCGTGTTGCCCCTGCGGGAAGCAATTGCCGACTATTACTGCACCTCATTGGGTCAGCAGGTGGCCCCAGAGAACATTCTGGTGACGGCCGGTGCCAGCGGTGCACTGACGCTGCTGATGGCTGCTTTGTTCGATCCGGGTCAAGAAATGTTGATGGCCGATCCGGGTTATCCCTGTAACTCGGCTTTTGCTCATCTGGTGAATGCCGTGCCACGCCTGCTACCTGCTGATGCGAGCGATGAGTTTCAGCTCACAGGCGCGCAGGTTCGAGCTGCCTGGAACGAGCAGACCCATGGCGTGTTGCTGGCCTCGCCGGCGAATCCGACCGGGGGAATGTTGAGTGCGACACAACTGGCTGGGGTGTGCTCTGCGGTACACGATAACAAGGGCGTGGTATTGCTCGATGAAATCTACTCGGGGTTAGTGTTCGAAGAGCGGCCAGATAGCTATAGCTGTGGTTGGCAAGTAGACCCGGATGCGTTTTTGGTTAACAGTTTTTCGAAATTCTTTGGCATGACAGGCTGGCGACTAGGTTGGGTAGTTACACCTGACTGGGCCTACGAACCGTTAGAACGCTTTGCCCAAAACCTATTTATTTCTGCCTCTACTCCAGCTCAATATGCAGCCATCGCTGCTTTCAGCCCGCCGGCAATGGCTGAACATGAGCGGCGCCGGGACGTCTTTCGGCAGCGGCGAGATCTGTTGGTAGGCGGCCTGTCGCAGCTGGGTTTTGGGATTCCATTCGTCCCTGGCGGTGGATTTTTTCTTTACGTCGACCTGAGCCACACGGGTATGGACGCAGAAACCTTTTGCTGGCGGTTGCTTGACGAATACAAGGTTGCAGTCACCCCTGGAACCGATTTTGGCACGGTGGGTGCTGCACAAAATGTTCGCTTTGCATTTACCACCTCTGCCGAACAGATTGAGCTTGGGCTCGAGCGCATTCGCTCGGCGCTCAACGACTGGGGCGTTGGTGCGGGGTGAAGTTCACGCCGGTTCTCGAATGTGGGGTCCTCGTGCGGCGCTACAAGCGCTTCCTGGCGGACGTGACCCGTGGGGATGGTTCAACGTTGACACTGCACTGCCCTAACACAGGCGCTATGACGGGCTGCAACACACCGGGCAGCCGGGTATGGTTTTCACGCAGTGACAACCCCAAGCGTAAGTATCCGCACACCCTCGAGATTATTGAGCCACTGGAATTAGTGCCCTCCGTTGACGAGGCAGCAGGTGAGCCGGGTGCAAGGGTGGGTATTAACTCTGGCAAGGCCAACGTGCTTGTCGACGAAGCCATTCGTGCCGGAGTGATTGCGGAGTTGCTCGAGCCGCGTGAACTGCGTCGCGAGGTGGCGGTACCGGATGAATCTGGTCGCTTTGACTTTGGATTCGTGGATGCAGCCGGAGCTGCCGGGTTTGTTGAAGTAAAAAGCGTAACGCTGCATGTGGGTGATGGTGTCGGTGCCTTTCCCGACGCGGTGAGCGAGCGGGCGTTACGGCATGTGCAGGCGTTGGCCCGACGTGCGCAGGCAGGTGAGCGAGCCTTATTGTTGTTCTGTGCTCAGCATACGGCGATCCGCAGCGTGCGCTGTGCGCATGAGATCTACCCCGAATATGCCGAGGCAGTTGCAGTGGCTGCCGCGTCCGGTGTTGAGGTGTTGGCTTACGGTTGCGAGGTGGCCCCCGAGCAGATCAGGATAATGACGAAGCTGCCGGTAGAGCTTGCGGTTCGGAGCGCCTAGGCGCCCTGAGAGTTGTCGGACAATGAGCCCTGGCGATTGGTTTTGCGCGGCGCGGCTTGCGGTACAGGCCGGGCATCGGGATCGGCGTGGTGTTGAAAGTGGCCAAGTTTGCTCAGCAACTGGTCTTTTTCGGCGTCGCTGAAGGACCGCCACGGGCGATCCTGGAGCGCCCCTTCGAGGCTAAACAGCACCGCCGACGTCACCCGGAAACGGCGGGCCTGCATGCGCTGATAGGCCCAAAAAATGCCCCGTTCGCGCAGCATCTCACGGTCACGGATGCCAATGGCCCGCAGCCACATAACGGTGGTTTTGCCCAGATTGGGCAGGTCATCGAGGTCGGTTGGTGGGGGAATTGACGCTGGCATACCCCTACTATAACGGCAATTGGGCAGACCCGGTATCAGGCGTTCCGATAGCCGGCCGCAAGGGCCAAATAGGCCTCCGGGTTCGCAAGGCGGGCCCCGTAGGTTGCTACGAGTTGAGCGGCGCAGTAGTTGGCGAAGCGCGCCGCCTGTTTGCCATCCATGCCCTGGGTCCAGCCCCACAGACTGGCTCCTGCATAGATGTCCCCGGCACCGTTGGTGTCGATTACCTTGCTGGCAAAGCCCGCCACCTCGTGCTGGCCATTGGCGTCCACCACCATGCTGCCTTTGGCACCAAGTGTGATGCTTAATGCCTGGGCAGCATCCCGTAACTCGTTGACGGCGATGTCCAGGCGATCGGTGCCCGCCCAGGTTAGGGCCTCTTCTTCATTGCAGAAAATGTGGTTCACACCGTTGCCAATGATTCGTACCAGATTGTCTTTGCAGAATTGCACCATCGCTGGGTCAGACAGCGTGAGCGTTGTGGTGATGCCTGCCTGCTCGGCGGTCTCCCGGGCCTTAATAGCAAGCTCTGTACTGTCGTCACCGGAACACAGATAGCCCTCGATATAGAGGGCGTCAGAGGCGCTTAGAACCTCAGTATTGAGCGCGCTGGTGGTGATGGTGGCCGATATGCCCAGATGGGTGTTCATGCTGCGCTCGGCGTCTGGCGTGATAAGCACCAGGCAACGACCCGTCGCACCTTCTGCGACCTGGGCGTGGGTGTCAACGTACACTCCAGCAGTGCGCATGGCGTGCATAAAATAGTCGCCGGTTGCGTCTTGGGCGATCTTGCAGGCATAACCCGCCTGGGCGCCAAGGGCTTGAACGGCGTAAATCGTATTGGCTGCAGAGCCGCCACTGGAGTTGGCGGGCGTAACACCAGCAAGTGCCTCGGTGAGGGCTTGCAGGCGATCTTCTTCAACCAAAGTCATGTGCCCCTTTGGAATGTCGTGGTCCGTGAGAAAGCTGTCATCGATTTTGTATTCCATATCGACGAGTGCGTTGCCCACACCATAGACGGCGAGCTGTTCAGGAGCGGTGTTCGTGGTTGCTGTGGTCAAGAGTCGTCTCCTGGAACTTCGGTGAGTGAGGCGATGGACAGTTCGGCGGCGGCCAGGGTGGTGTCCAGATCTTGCTGGCTGTGGGCCAGCGACATAAAGCCTGCCTCAAACGCCGAGGGGGCAAGGTAAATCCCATGACCAAGCATGGCGTGGAAAAAGTGATTGAAACGCTCGATGTCACAAGCCTCAACGTCAGCAAAGCTGGTGACGCTTGAGCTGGTCGTAAAAAACGCGCCAAACATGCCGCAGACCCTGTTGGTTACCATGGGTACGCTGTGCTTGTCGGCGATGGCTTGCAGGTGGTTTGCGAGATAGGTGGTTTTCTCATCAAGAGCTGCGTACACATCAGGGGTGAGTGCCTTGAGTGTTGTTAGCCCAGCGGTTACCGCCAGGGGATTACCAGACAAGGTGCCGGCCTGGTACACCGGACCAGAAGGCGCGACCTGGTTCATAAGGTCAGCCCGGCCGCCGAACGCACCTACCGGCAGACCACCACCAATAACCTTGCCCAGAGTCGTTAGATCAGGAGTGATGTTGTACAGGCCTTGGGCGCCCGCGGGGCCCACCCGAAACCCCGTCATCACCTCGTCGAAAATCAATACGCTGCCGTGCTCTGCCGTCACGTCGCGCATGGTTTGCAGAAATGCTTGGGTAGGTGGAATGCAGCCCATGTTGCCGGCGACCGGTTCGACGATCACGCAGGCAACCTTGGCGCCGTACTCAGCAAAGGCGTCACGTATTGCCTGTGGGTCGTTGTAGGGCAGATTTAGAGTGTGCTCGGCGAGACTCTCGGGTACGCCAGGTGAGTTCGGAATCCCGAGAGTCAGCAAACCGGAGCCGGCCTTTACCAGTAGCGAATCAGAATGGCCGTGGTAGCAACCCGTAAATTTGATGATTAGATCGCGCCCGGTAGCACCCCGCGCCAGCCGAATGGCTGACATTGTGGCCTCGGTGCCAGAGCTCACCAGGCGTACCGCATCCATGCTGGGTATGCGGCCGCACACCAGTTCGGCCAACTCCACCTCGAGTTCGGTGGGTGCCCCAAATCCGAGCGCCTTTTGGGTTTGTGCGACTACAGCGTCAATCACCTGAGCGGGCGAGTGGCCAAGAATCATCGGGCCCCAGGAGCCGACGTAGTCAATGTAGGTGTTGCCGTCGACGTCACGGAGCTTGGAGCCTTTGCCAGACTCGAAGAACACGGGGGTTCCGCCGACCCCGTTAAACGCCCTTACCGGCGAGTTAACGCCGCCAGGAATGCTGCGGGCGGCACGCTCGATGAGTGCCTTGGAAGTTTCGAGATTGAGAGTCACGGGTTGCCTAGTGCGTATCTTGTTAGCTAGCGGGGGATGATAGCTACTTCGAGCGATAGTTGTTGATATCGTCGCGAGTGAGTACACCCATTATTGGTGCCACCAGCGGCATGGATGTACGCCGCACGCACAGTGCCCGTACACCTTGTTCGTTCAGCTCTTCAAGGGCCTCTTGTAAAGTCGCACGAATGTCGATGTTCACCACGTCCTCGCGCTGCCCGGGGATACTTAGCAATTCGATAGTCTCCGCTGCGGCATCTGGCACCTCAGCATCGCTTGCCGCTTCGGTTGGAGTTTCGGTCTCGGCTGTGGTTGCGATCTGTGCATCACTCTGGTCCGGCGCCTGTTCTGATTCGGTCGGGGGCGCTACTGGTTCTGTCGCAGTTTCGTCTTTATCTCTGTCGGTGATTTCTTCAGCGAGGTCCTGGAGTGCCTTGCGACGGGCCCGGCGACGTTCCTTTTTTTCTTCTTTACGTTGTTCCTGTAACGCTATTTCGGCGGCCAGTTCGTCGAGCCAGGCTGCAAGGTCTGAGGGGTTCAGCAGACAATGTGCGGTGTTGTTGTTCTCTTCAACGACAATCCACAATGGTTTTCGCTCCAGCGCTGCCCGTGCCTCCGACGCAGTCACCTTTTCAGGCATGCGGATGAAGTTTCGGTGCATCAAGCTTGCCACTGCTGCGCGTTGCAGATGCAGAGTGACCGGGCTGGGTGGGTACTCGAGCCCCATGTTTTTCAGCGACGTCAAAAAGACCGATTGTTTTTTGAACACTTCACTGCACACCAGGGTTGCCACCACAATAATGAGCATGGCAGGCAGGATAACGTTGGGATTGGCGGTAAGTTCAAGCACCGTCATTAGCGCGGCGAGAGGCGCCTGAACAACCGCGCCCATCATGGCGGACATGCCGAGCATGACGTACAGCCCCGGCGAGGATATGTCAGTGGGCGCAATGGCCTGTCCGAGTAGTCCGAGCACGCCACCAAAGGAGGCGCCTATGAACAGCGTGGGGCCGATGATGCCAAGGGGCAACCCTAAGCCGAGACACGCAGCACTCGCGATTGATTTGGTCAGCACTAACAGCAACAGCGTGGTGATTGCGATGTTGCCTAGCAGAGCTCCGTTAACCGTGTCGTAGCCAATGCCCATAACCTGAGGGGTGGCAAAGGCGCAGATGCTGCAAATAGCTCCCGCGACCAGGCCACGCATTGGGAAGGACCATTGCTTGATTCTAGAGAACAGCTCTACCAGTGAATTGAAGGCGGCGGCCAGGCAACCAATCATCAGCCCCGCGAGAATAATGAAGGGAATTTCGGAGAGCGTTGTCAGCTGAAGTTGCGGCACGCTGAACGCGGTAGCGTTGCCGAGTACGGAGTGGGTTAGAAAGGTTGAGGTTACCGCTGCCAAAATAACCGGTATGAAGCTCGCGATGGTGTATTCCATCATCACCACTTCCATCGCAAAGATAACGCCTGCAATTGGCGTGTTAAACGACCCGGCAATAGCCGCCGCCGTACCGCAGGCGACAAGCGTCCGTACACTGTTGTTGGGGAGCTCGAAGGCTTGTCCGATCAGGCTGGAACTGGCCGCTCCCAGGTGTATCGCCGGCCCTTCCCGACCCCCTGCCTGACCGCTAATGAGGGCGACAATGCCGGCAAAAAACTGCACCAAGGCGTTCCGCAGCGGAAGTTGGCCCTGGTGCCGACTGAGGCGTTCCATAACGTGCACAACGCCTACGCGGGTATCGCGGGCGCGCATCCGCATTAGTGAAAGCCCTATGACTAGACCGCCGGCACAAGGCAGCAACATGCGCATAAACAACGACAGAGACTCGAAATCTTCGGAATGGGTGCCAAGCACCCAACTGGCGAGCACAACATCAACGGCTGCGTTGAATAACAGGATAACCAGGCCAGTCAATAAGCCGGTTAGTAGCGCAAGCATGGACAGTTGGGGCAGAGCATTTACGCCGGCGAGTTGGCGCCGGAAAAAATCTAGAGAATAGGATTTGCTTGGCTTTGCCACGGACGGACCTGTCGGCCTCTAGGGTAAATAGACGGATACTGCGGTATCAGTATACCCGCGTGAGCCGCCGTTGCCGCGTTTGGGCGCACACTTGTTTGCCCCTACACAAACGAATTTATCGAAGAAGTGGGAACGGTTCGCAAATTTTGCGTTCTGCCCGCAAACTTGGCGGAGGTTCGAAATGGCAGGCGACATGGTAAATCCCAGTTCTGATTCAGCAAGCGACCCTGGCGTCGGCGCGGCTCAGCAGGCGATTGACGCGCTCGGGGCGGAAGTACCACGGGTGCAGGTCGTTCGGTATCGCCCGGGGGTTTGGTTTTGGTGGCTGCTGCCCGTCTTGTTCTTCGCGGTCGCGGCCATTGCCTACTCCTTGGGGTCAAAGGGACAGGACGTTCGTTCGCCGGGGGAGCGATTGGATGCGCTGCGGGATGATCTTGATCGTGAGCGGGTGGCCGAACTGCGAGCCGAGTTAACCGAATTGCGCATGACCCAGAATGTCGACAGCACCGCTTCCGCGGAGGTGCGAGCAACTTTCCGCAAGCTTGAGGATGAGATCGCCTCGCTCACTGAAGAGGTCGCGTTCTATCGCAGTTTGATGGCGCCTGCCGAGTTGGCAAAAGGCTTGCGCATAGAAAAGATGACGCTCCATGCGATGGAGCGGCCCAGAGTGTTTTCCTACGAACTGGTAGTTGCCCAGACGGTTGCGCGGCATGCCTGGCAGGAGGGCGAAGCCTATTTCGAGGTGCATGGGGCGGTGGCTGGCGAACGCGCGGTGTTGGCGCTCACAGAAATAGCCACCATCCCTGAGTACCCTATGACGTTCAGATTTCGCTACTTCCAGAATTACAGCGGTGAGTTTACGTTACCCGATGATTTTGTCCCTGAAACGGTGATTGTGACGCTTGATCGGGGCGAGGCCGGCGAAATCGTGCAGAGGCGTTATGATTGGGTGCTGCAATAAGATCGAGCAGTAAGCACCAAGCAGTAAGTGGTAGGAAGAGGGGCGATGACGATGCGAAAGAAGAAACAGACGGGAAGGGGCAGTGGCCTCTCTGCGGGACTTGAAGGCGGCACAACCTTGATTGCACAAAACACCCGTTTAAAAGGCGATGTGCTGTTCGGTGAGCAGGTTTACGTAAACGGCACCATCGAAGGCGATGTATTGGCCCAGGGTAGTGATTCTGCAACCCTGGTGGTTTGCGAAGGTGGGTTTGTTCGGGGCGAAATCAGGGCGCCCAATGTTGTGATTGATGGCGACGTCGAAGGCGACGTTTATGCCACGGGTAAGCTTGAGCTGGCAGCCAAGGCTCGTGTGTCGGGCAACGTTCACTACAATCTGGTAGAAATGCATCTGGGCTCAGTCGTAAACGGGCAGATGATCAGTCTGGCCGAAACGTCTGGTGCTGCTGAGGTCTCGGTGGTGCCGGAGACTGACGACAAAGTGACGGAACTCCGCTAAAACATTCCAGCCATATACAGCTCACCCATAAACACCTCACTCACCCACCTATTAGGACATTCAAGACTTGGAAATTTCGATTACACCCTCTGCGATCTCCAAGGTGCAGCACCTGATCAGTGAAGAACAGGCAGATGCGCCTGAGGGCGAGATTGTTTCGCTGGCCTTGCGAGTGTTTGTGACCGGCGGTGGCTGCAGTGGCTTCTCCTACGGGTTCACCTTTGATGAGTCACCGGCAGAAGAAGATGACGCCGTTATTGAATCTGAGGGCGTTAGAGTGTTGGTTGATCCGATGAGCTACCAATACCTCGAAGGGGCCGAAATTCATTACACCGAAGACCTGCAGGGCTCGCAGTTTGTGGTGCAAAACCCCAACGCGGCAACCACCTGCGGCTGCGGTAATTCTTTCTCGATCTAGACCGAGCGCAGCTGGACACCTGGGTGCTTTGGTCCGTTGCGTTCCTCAGTGTAAGACCATCTGGTGTTGTCGTGCTCAGCCATAAACGAATTGAGTTCTGATTCTGGCAGCGGTCTGGAAAACAGATAGCCCTGCATGGTGTCGCAACCCATGCGACGCAACACATCGAGTTGAGCGTGCGTCTCTACCCCTTCCGCAACCACCGTTTTATTCAATGCCTTAGCGATATGCAAAATACTTTGGATGAGGTCGCGAGCTTCTGTCGATTCTTCGATTTCTTGTACAAACGACCGGTCGATTTTAATAATGTCGATCGGCAGTGTGCGTAGATAGCTGAGCGAAGAATAACCGGTGCCGAAGTCGTCGAGCGCGATGACTATGCCTGCCTGACGTAACTCTGACAGTTCGTCCACAACTAGTGCCATCTCTTTGATGAACAGTGATTCAGTAACTTCGATTTCTAACTGCTCAGGGCGCAAGCCAGTCTGCTCAAGATAGCGGAAGACGCGTTTGGCGAAACCTGGCAGTGCTAGCTGTTGTACTGAAACATTGACGGCCACCCGCCGAACTTCATGTGGTGTGCCGGCGGTGCGAGCCACTAGTTGCGCAGCGTAATCGAAGATCAGCGGCTCAAGTTCATGGATGATGCCCGAGTCTTCCGCGATGGGAATGAACAAGCTGGGTGGTACATTGCCATTGAGTTCGCTCTGCCAACGAATCAAACCTTCAACACCGGTAATTTCTCCGGAGGCAAGATTGAGTTGCGGTTGAAAGTGTAATTTTATGTCATCGCTCGTCAGTGCCTGGCGCAGCCGGGACTCCAGTTGAATGCGCTGCTCCGACTCCGAGTTGAGCTTGGGATCGTAGAACGCGTAGTTGCAGCCCGCTTTTGTTTTGGCGTGGTACATAGCAACGTCTGCGCGCGACAATATTTGATCGGCAACTGCGAAGCTGGCATCAATATAGGCGATGCCAATCGATGCGTGAATGCTGTGTTCCAGTCGTTCGACTACCACTGGCTTGGATAACCTGCTGATTATGCGCTCGCAGGTTTCGATGAGGGCGGCGTTGCATGCGCTGTCATCTGTTGCTCTAACGTCTTGCAAAAGTACGGCGAATTCATCACCGCCAAGGCGTGCGATTATATCTTCTGGGCGCAAACTCTGTTGCAGCCGGCGAGCGATAACCAATAGCAGGCGATCGCCAGCTTTGTGCCCTTCGGTGTCGTTGACCTGCTTGAATCGATCGAGATCGATGAATAGCAGCGCACTCTTTGTGTTGTCGCGTTGACAGTTTATACACTGTTGACGTAAATCGCGTTCAAAAGCCTGGCGATTAAGCAGTCCGGTTAGTGCATCTTGATTGGCTTGTCGATACAGAGTTAGCGATCGGTCGATATGCGTCATCGCCACACTCAGCCGGCTGCTGAGTTCGCCGTAGTGGCGTGAGTTGGTATTTTCTACCGTCGCCTCGTCCGTGGCACCAATAAGTAATACAGCAACAACCTGTTCATCGAGTATTACCGGGAAGGTCTCGGCTATGGTCAATCCAGAGATATTGCTCATGTTGGCCGCATTTACATCCGCAACTTGGGGGATGAGTGGCATTTCGTCGCTCCATCGACTGGTATCAGATGAATCGAGTGAGCCTTCGTTGTCTACCCAGTAGAGGCGTTCGGCAGGCATGGTTTCGTGGCCAAGGGTGAGTACCCACGCGTCATTAGCTGTTTCGATAGTTTTGATCGCGTTTAGCACTGAGCGTATAACCCTTTCGAGGTCGGTAGTTTTCAGTATTAGCTGGTCGACCTGTGACAGTGCGGCGGTGAACCTGTTGCTGGCTCGCAGCGTCTCGGTCATCGAGTTAAATGCAGCTCCAAGATCTTCAAACTCATCGTCGGTCTGGATGTCTAGCTTTACGTCATAGTTGCGATTGCGTAGAGCATTCGTGCCGCGAGACAATTCTGCAAGTGGTGCAAGTGCTCGCCGATTCGCTAGTGTGCTTGCGATAATGCCAATCAAAGAGGCCATGAACATCGTGGCCAGGAACATTTTGAAGAACTGTGCAGAGCCTTCGGTAGCAGCCTGCTTTGGTATTGTGGCAATCACCCAAGGGTCAAAGTTGACAGAGAAGTTTTTGGAGAAGTCTAGTTGTCGTTTCGCCAGAAAAGTCTCGCCGTCTGGTGGCGGAGTTTCGCATACGGCTTCGTAGGCGCCATGGAAACTAAGACAAAAATGCACGTTTGGAAACAGCCTGCGCATTGGTTCCATCAGTATGCTCTGATTGATCTCAAAAATATTGGGGTCGTATTGGTCAGAAGCGGGGCTCGTCGCGAGCCAGAGCCGCTTGTCAGTGTAAGTCAGGTGGGGTTTGCTGTTGGCAGGTAAGCGGTTCGCAGATGGTGGAGTCGCTTCGGGATCATGCTTAACCAAACGCAGTCGGTGTATCTCTCGCGGGTCTTGTATGGTTCTTGCTCTTGCGGCAAGGCTCGATAAAGCGTGATTGGTGTTTAGCGAGAAGTGTGAGATTTGATAGTGCAGACCATCTTCGAAGTTTCTGATGGCCATGCGCTCGGTTTGTTGCCACACGCCAAAGCACAGCACCGCGATGGGGAGCAGTGACAGAAGGGCGATGGTTCCCAAGGCTCGGGATTCGATGCGGCTGGAGAAGGCTTTAAATTGCATGATCTAGTGCGGCTTTGGTGCTCGAAGTATCACCACGCCGCGCAAAAACTCAGTCTGTTGATCACAGTCAGTTTGCTGCAATGACAAGAAATTTCTGCGACCGGCGTTACACTAACGAAGGCCTGTCGGAATGGTGGGCCCTAACCTGCGCTATGTCTCAGAATTGCTGGTGAGCGTGCCCAGAACGACGGCTTTGCTTGCGCCGGTAACCGTAGGCACATTACTTGGCTTACCTGCGAGATGTTGACTTGCGAGCCAGGCAAATGCGGCAGCTTCCAGATTATCGCCGTCAATATTGCCCACAGACAAAGTGTCGCAGTTCACAACCGGCCAGCTACCGTGCCGTGCCATTGTGTTCAGTAACTGCGAGTTGCGTCTGCCACCGCCGCAAACGACAAGCTGTGTGCAATCGGGTTGGCTGGCCCGAACCGAGCTCACAATCGTGCTAGCGGTAAACTCCAGCAATGTCGCTTGCACATCGACGGGCTCTAGATGGCTGCCGTCGGCCTTTGCACTTGCCAGTTGGGATTCCAGCCAGTCCAGGCTGTAGTGCTCCACACCCGTGCTCTTGGGTGGGGTGCGTTGCAGATAGGGATCACCCAGCAGTTTACTGAGCAGCGTGGCAGAGGCGCGACCTACGGCGGCCCAACTGCCGTCGGCATCAAACGAGAGGCTTTTGTGTTTGAAAATCCACGCATCAAGCAGCGTGTTACCCGGCCCCGTATCAAACCCAGTGATAGGCGAGTTGGGGTCTGCCGGTAGCAACGTGATGTTGGCGATGCCGCCGATGTTGCAAATCGCCTTGCTCCGTGGGTCGTCTGCTTGCCGGAACAATGCCTCGTGGAAGGCGGGAACAAGTGGTGCACCCTGACCGCCTGCGGCAATGTCGGCGCGGCGAAAGTCACTAACGACAGGTAGCCCTGTGACATGACTTATTCGACTGGCATCGCCGATCTGCACGGTAAACGCGGGATCGCTGTCCGGGGAATGATGAACAGTCTGGCCGTGGCTGCCAATGGCCGCCACGCTCTCTTTGGGGATTTTGTTGTCTGCCAGAAACTGCTCAACCAGGACCCCAGTTAAATCGCCGAGAGTCGCGTCTACCTCGCCAAAGGTGCGCCAACTCAGGTTGTCATTGCGCGCGAGCTGTTTGATTTGTGCCCGTAGCTGGTCAGGTAACGGGTATTCGGCGGCAGCAACGAGCTCAATGTTTTGCGTCTCAGTGTCGCTACCGCTGTCTTGGTGGCTGGGGGGAAGGATGCGAAGCGCCGCAATGTCCAGTCCGTCGATACTGGTGCCGGTCATGACACCTATGAAGATTGTCTGGTTGGCGGGTTGCTTCAATATTGTGTTGGCGTATTGCTGGCGAGTTGTTGCTCTTCTTCTTGCAGGCTTCTCAGCAGAGCAAGGTAAGGTTTTGTTTGGGCAACGAAGCGCTCGCGTTCGCTATCGGGAACCGGCTTGTCGTTTGGCAGCTTTACGGTGCGCGGGTTGCGATGGGTGCCGTTCACTAAAAATTCGTAGTGCAGATGTGGGCCGGTGGCATAGCCAGTGCGACCAACGTAGCCGATAGTCTGGCCCTGCTTAACGCGCTTGCCTTTGGTCATGTTGCGGGCGAACTTCGACATGTGCAGATATTTGGTAACAAACTGCTCGCCGTGTTGCAGCACGATGTAGTTGCCGTTGTATTTATTGCGCCCGATCTGTTTGATGCGCCCATCACCTGAAGCCATGATGGGTGTGCCTTGCGGGGCGGCGTAATCAATGCCGCGGTGGGGGCGGGTTGTTTTGAATAGCGGATGCTTGCGCTGTAAGTTGAAGTTTGAGCTTATGCGGGAGAACGATACTGGAGCGCGGAGAAACGCTTTGCGCATGCTCTCGCCCGCCGGGTTGAAATAGTGCGCCTCGCCTTTTTCGTTGCGGTAGTGAATTGCTTGAAAGGTGGTTTTCTGATTCAAAAACTCAGCAGCCAAAATGTCGCCATAGCCAATGAACTTGTCGCCAAGATAGAGCTCTTCGAATAGCACGTGAAACTCGTCGCCCTTGCGAATATCCAGCACAAAGTCGATATCCCACTGGAAAATTTGCGCGAGTCGCATGGTGATTTCATCGTCGAGGCCGGCACGTTGACTGGCGACAAACAACGAATGGTCAATCATGCCGTGCTTGTATATTGTCAGTCGCTGGGGTTCGCGGCTGACAACCTTGGCCACATAGCTTGTACCATCACGATCGAACTGTAATGTTTCCAGAGGGCCTGGTGAATATTCAAGCCGCACGAGTTCGTTGTTTTCAGTGGTTGTGAATGTCAGGCGATGGCCAGGAAATATTTGTTTCAGTCTGTCTGCCAGGGGGCCACTCTGCATTACCCGGTGCAATACGGTGGGTGACAGCGCCTGGCGTCGGAAAATGTTGAACAGGTTGTCGCCGCTGCGCACTTCTTCGGCGTGGGTATAGTGCTTGGGTGCTGGTGGGGTTAGCTGTGGATCGTTCAGCGCGGTGGCAATGACCTCGCTGGCTGTAGTCGCCGACGTTGGATTGTCTGTCGTCGCGGGGTTACCTGTGGAGGGGTTAAGCTGCGCAATCTTCGCAGGAGAGCCCACCAGGCCTGCTCTAGCGATAAGCGGTGTACTTGCGGGATTTTGTTCGGGCAGTTGCAGGTTCTCCAGAACCCGGTCAGCGTTAAAGGTTGCGGCCTCGGTATCGTCGGTAAATTTCGCCGCCACAAAGGTGACCATGCCGAGGCTCAAGGCCACAACGAGAATCAAGTGCTTAACGGGAAAGTAATTCTTGTTCAACTTTGTCCAGCTCTTCTCGGCGGATTTGTGGTTCCGTCTCCCAAAACAGTCGCGTCTGCCCCACCCGCCTGCGCAATACCAGAGCAACCAATAAGCTCATTGGTAGACAAAGCAGAAGTGCTGTTCGCCAAGGGTGGTGCAAATCCCCCGGCCAATCTGCGGATTAGAGCAATTTCGGACGGAGGCTTGACGCAAATTATAGGGGATTGGCTCAGATGCGAAAAGCCTCACAGCCGAACTGTCGACCGCATCGTGCTGGTGTTGCGACAATGCTCGTGCAATGGCATAACCCCACCGCCAACAAACGAAGAGACCGCTCCATAGTGACAACCTCGCCCACTGCTCCTCCAGCCTCATCCGGTTCTACTTCCAGTTCGATCCCCAAATCGATAATAGAAGACCTGCGCGAGCACGGGTTGCTTGCCCAATGCTCTGATGAGGAGGGGCTCGCAGAGCACCTGCAAGGAGAGATGCGCACACTCTATTGTGGCTTCGACCCAACGGCAGATAGCTTGCATATTGGCAATCTGGTGCCCCTGCTCGCGCTGCGCCGTTTCCAACTCGCGGGGCATCGACCGCTGGTATTGGTAGGGGGTGCCACCGGCATGATCGGCGATCCCTCTGGTAAGTCGGCTGAGCGCAACCTTAATGACGCCCATGTGGTGGTCGAGTGGACCGAGCGTATTCGCGAGCAGGTCAGGCGCTTTTTTGACTTCGAGGGTCCCAATGGGGCACTCGTGGTGAATAACTACGACTGGGCGTCAAAGCTCACGTTGGTCGACTTCCTGCGGGACATCGGCAAGCATTTCTCCGTTAACGCCATGGTGCAGCGTGACACCGTCAAAAATCGCCTGCAGCGTGAAGGTGAGGGCATCAGCTATACGGAGTTCTCCTATATGGTGGTGCAGGCCATGGACTTCATGGTGTTGGCCCGAGATCACGGCTGTACTCTGCAGATTGGTGGCAGCGATCAGTGGGGCAACATCGTCTCCGGAGTCGACCTGGTGCGCCGCACCCAGGGCAAAACGGCCTATGCCGCAACCTTCCCGCTGGTCACCAAGGCCGATGGCACCAAATTTGGCAAAACAGCGGGTGGTGCGGTGTGGCTGGATCCGGCCAAAACCTCCCCCTATAGCTTCTACCAGTTTTGGGTCAATACGGCCGACGCTGATGTCATCGGTTTTCTGCGCACCTTTACCTTCCTTGGACCGGCGGCCATCGATGATCTGGCGCAATCAATGGCCCAAGAGCCCCAGGCCCGGGCCGCACAGACGGCCCTGGCCCGGGAGGTGACGACCCTGGTGCACGGCGAGGCAGCGGTTGCCGGCGCCCAGCGCATCAGTCAGGCCCTGTTTGCCGGCGATTTAGCGGTTTTGACCGAGCAGGACATGGCCCAGCTTGAGCTGGATGGCATGGACGGCACCAGAATCCCGGCCGCCGGTGCCGGAATGCTCGATGTGATGAGCCAGGCTGGGTTGGCGGCCTCCAATGGAGCGGCAAGAAAGTTGATAAAAGGCGGTGGCGTGAAGCTTAATGGGGTCGCGATCAGCGATCACGAGGCCCAGATTGAACCCGCGCAGGCGCTGTTCGGGCGTTACCACCTGTTAAGGCGGGGTAAAAAGACCTGGCATCTGTTGATCCACGACCAGTAACTGGAGCTCATGCGTTCGGCGGGTGATTTTCGCGCTCGTCGGCTGTGGATCAAGCTGTGGATAACTTGACGCATTCCCAGTGTTTTTCCTGATATTTCCGTTTTCGCGGGTAGCCACAGCGGCGGCTGCTGAAAAAAGCTGGCGAAAAGGGAAATAATCTCTATAACGGTGTTGCTAGCCCATTGGCGCTATGTATAATGCGCCTCCCTTGAGTAGTCGGTCTGGGCGAATTGCGCTGCGGACTCCGCCGATTGGCAGCTACTCCGCTTTTTAAAAATTGAACAAACCATTCGTGTGGGCGCCTGGAGAATTGGCGTCGACCGAAATATTCATTTGGTGACTGAGTCTTGCCTAGCCCGAACAATCTGGACCGAACTTTAGGGGCGACCTTAGAGAGAGAAAAAGAGAGTTCAAAGTAGGTAAGAGGAAGCACAACTAGATATAGCTATCTAGCACGCAAGAG
>CAZSYU010000009.1:22876-71459 GCA_964611345.1 uncultured Pseudomonadales bacterium | reverse complement strand
TCTTGGGAGGACGATAGATATCAGTAGCGCGGTGATGACGAAGGGTATGGCTCGAACCTTGAGTTGCGTCGACATAGTCGGGTATCCCTGAATTTAGTACCTGGCTCTAGCCATTGCGCTCCGGCTGCGCAATGAGTGGAGTGATTGATTTTCGGTCTTTGCCACAGCTGGGCAGTACTTCTATCGATTCGAGCGCAGGACCGACAGTAACGCTCCGTGCACCATCGGGGGTTGAGAAGGTAGCCTGATCTGATGATTCGCTTAGCAGTTCCTGCGCGTTGATGATCGTATGTTCGGCAATTTGGGCGATGGCCGAGTAGCGCGTTTGGCCGCGCAAAAATCCGCGCGCGAGTCGATTGTTTTCGGTCGCTGCCAGAAATTCAGGAACGTCGCCGGGCGTGACTCGACCGTATAACGCCGACTGCGGTAGCACCAATATATTTGGTGCGTAGCGGTGACCGCCAACATGAGTGGTTTGCCACGCGCGACCCTTTAGAATCTTGTGTAGTGCGGCATAGGTCGGGCGGCCAAACTTCGCGCAGCAAATATCGCGTTTCGCATTGACGCACACGAAATACTGAGTGTCTCTCACTGCCTCTAATTCTGTTGTCACTAAATCTAATTGGTGCAGGTCACTTTCTGACGCAACCTTGAGCCCGCCGAGTCGACCCTGGTAAGAAACAAACAGCTGCTGCGTCTCGGTGCGTTCGGGGCGACGGATGAATTGGGGCCTTGCGACAAGCCCGATCGCGGCGAAATCGCTAACCGTTTTTGTAAGCCAGGCATTGGTGGTTGGCTGCAGTTGGTTATCGGCCACTGCCTTGGCCGACCAGGCGCGGCGATACTCGAGCATGATCCAGACATCCACCTGAATTGCGGTGCCGGCCAGGGGCTCACCCTGTGCCGAGCAAACTTCCGAACAGTAGGTTTTCTCAATGTTGGTCAATTAGATTCTCTGGCATAACTTGTGTTGTTGGGTACAGCATATAGCATCAGGCTATGTTCGAGCGCGGCTATCTACGAGCGCATATCACTGAGAGCGGGAGAGAACGTGGGCGACGATTATTTATTTGCTGGGCTGAAGGTGTTGGATATTGGTACCTGGATTGCGGCACCGGTTGCCACCACGATTCTGGCGGATCTTGGTGCTTCGGTGATTAAGATTGAGCAGACCGAAGTTGGGGATGCCTATCGAACCTACGCCCAGATGCCAATGAGCCCCGATGCCGACATCAACTACACCTGGGCACTGGACAACCGCAATAAGCGTTCGTTGTCGCTGAATCTGAAGTCGGCAGAAGGTATGGCGATATTGCACGAGCTGGTTAGGGAATGTGACGTGTATGTCACTAACCATCCGCTGCCTATGCGCCGTAAACTGGGTTTGCTCTATGACGACATTCAGGCAGTAAACAAATCGGTGATCTATGCCTCCCTCACGGCCTACGGTGAAGAAGGTCCCGAACGAGATGGTGAGGGGTTTGATCACGTGGCGTACTGGGCACGTTCTGGCTTGATGGATAACGTGCGTTCGCCGGGTGCAGAGCCAGCACAATCGGTGCCTGGCATGGGCGATCACCCGACGGCAATGGCGATGTACGCCAACATCGTGACAGCTCTATTACGCAGAGAACGCACTGGCAAAGGCGCCAGAGTGCACACGTCGCTCTTGGCGAATGGCGTTTGGGCGGCCTCATGTGTTGCCCAGGCGGCCTTTTCTGATGCGGACTTCGGTAACTTTTTGCACGCAGAGCGCATGCCGTTTAATCGCGCGCTTTATATCACCAGCGATGATGTCTGGTTGCAGCTTTCGATGGTGCGCACGGTGGAGCAGTTCGATGCCTTTGTGCTTGCCCTGGAGTTGCCAGAAATTCTGGTCGATGAGCGCTTCGCAACGCCAGAATTGCGTTTCGTGAACGGGGCAGCGCTGGTTAAGCTGCTGCGCGCCCGAATTATTGAGCGTCCGGCAGCGGAGTGGTTAGCGATTTTTCAGGCGAGCAACGTACCCGCATCGCGGATGGAAACGCTGCAGGATCTGGTGGCTGATCAGCAGCTGGAGATCAATGGCATTACCGTGACACCCGTTGAAGATATTGGTGTGGAGCGGATGATTCGCGATCCACTCAACATCGATGGTGTGCCTCGAGTTGGTGTTAAGAAGGCGCCGACGCTGGGGCAACATACAGACGAAGTGTTGCGTGAGCTTGGCCGTAGCGATGCAGAAATAATGGCATTGCGCGCTAAGGGCGTCGTTTAGCGGCTTATTCCCGTGCTACCGGCACAGGACGGATTTGGAGTAATCTTCAAGCATGTTATTTGAACCGACAGCAGGACAAAGCAAAGACAGCGCAGTTGAGCTTGCCGCGCGGCGCGCCGCGAATCCCCAACTTGCCGCCCGCCTTGATGAGATCGCTGAACGCGGTTATTGCGTTTTAGAAGGGGCATTTTCGGCAGAACAGGTGCAACGCACGAAAACCGAGTTATCGCCCTGGCTGCAAGGAGAGCTGATGGGTCGCAATGACTTTGAAGGCGAACGCAGCGAGCGCGTTTATGCCTTGTTGGCCAAGGCGCCTGCGATAGCAGAGATGGTTGAACATCCTGATGTGCTGGCCATCGTGGATTCGATTCTGGCGCCGCACTACCTGTTGTCTGCCGCACTCGCCATTAACGTGCATCCCGGCGAAACACCACAACCGTTTCACATCGACGATAACGCGGGCGGTATCGCACTCTCGAAGCCGCGCGAACCACTCGGGGTAAGTACGATTTGGGCGCTGGATGATTTTACCGCGACCAATGGCGCCACCGAAGTAGTGCCGGGCAGCCATCGCTGGGCAGAGGGGCGCGCGCCTGTAGCAGATGAAGTTGAAAAGGTGTTGATGCCAGCAGGCAGTGCGTTGGTGTTTGCTGGCAATCTCATTCACCGTGGTGGCGCAAACGTATCAGAGGGTGTGCGCCTGGCGGTCACACCACAATACTGTATGCCCTGGCTGCGCCAGATCGAGAATATGGTGTTGGCAGTGCCTCCGGCGCAAGCTGCGAATTACAGCGAGCGCGTGCAGGAACTGCTGGGCTACAGCATCATGGCTCCAGGCTTTATGGGCTACGTGGATGGTCGGCACCCACGTGTGTTGCTTTAAAGACCCTTAAGAGCACTAGCCAACAAATATGCCGCCGTTCGGAAACAGGATCTGTCCGGTCGTATAGCTCGACTCCTCACAGGCGAGGTACAGGGCACAGTTGGCCATTTCTTCGACTGTGCCGAGGCGACCCATCGGCGTGGTTGCCAAAATCATTTCTGTACCTTCCTCGTTGGCACGCAACCCCTGGGTCATCGGCGTTTCGATAAACCCTGGACCTATCGCGTTAACGCGAATGTTGTGTTCCAGCATTTCCATGGCGAATACTCGAGTGAGCATTTCTACACCCGCTTTAGAGACGCAATAGTCAGCGGCACCCGGTAGCGCGATGCGCGCAGCACTCGATGCGATGTTAACGATGGTGCCGCCATTGCCTGCACTAATCATGCGCCGCGCGATTGCGCGATCAGACAGCATCACGCCCGTTAGGTTAACCTGCAGAACCCGACTCCAGTCTTCTACACGGGTGTTTAACAGATGGTTCTCCAACGCTTCATCGCTCGCCGTGACTTCGCCGCTGACGTAACCGGCGTTTGATACGCCGGCCGATGCGACCAGACAGTCGATATGACCAAATTCAGCCATGGCCTTGTCGGCGAGAGCTTCGATGTCGCTTTCTTCGCAAACATTCGTTTCGACGAAGATGGCGCGCCCATTGGTGGTGCGGCGAATTTCTTCAACAGCGTCTTCGCAGCGACTGGCGATGAGATCGGCGATGACAATTTCAGCGCCTTCCTCAGCGAAGCGCATAGCGCAGGCAAGTCCAATGCCACTGGCGCCACCTGTAATAACCACCACTTTACTTTCAAGTCTGCCTACGGTCATTGCTGTTTTCCTGTAAATTGGGCTTAAGAACTAATCTTTAAATTGATGGTTGTGAAGCTATCAGTAATTGTCGAAACAGTCATTCAGGCAGTCGCTAGAAGGTACTCGACAAAGTACTAGCCAAACAACGAGAGAAGGCGAACTAAAATGGGCTGGGTAAAATTTATAATAATCACCATTATTGTCAGTGTGGTTGGTTTTGCGATTTATCAAAAAAACATCGTTAACCCAGCTGTTGCGCGCGAGCTGCGCGGTCAGCCCGACGGCTTGCGTGCCGAACGGGTGATGTTGATGACCATTGATGAAAGCTACACGATACCGGTTAACTATTTATTAGAGGACGAAGTGGTTTACGTGGGCGCCGATGGTCCTTGGTGGCGTGAATTCACAGGTGAAGGCGTGCCGGTGGCGCTGCTGATTAAAGGCAAGGTTTATGCTGGGCAAGCACGGGCAATTGTTGAGCAACCC
The DNA here is from genome assembly GCA_964611345.1 of uncultured Pseudomonadales bacterium. Lineage (GTDB taxonomy): Bacteria > Pseudomonadota > Gammaproteobacteria > Pseudomonadales > Azotimanducaceae > JALZVT01. The sequence goes on along the minus strand of CAZSYU010000009.1, from coordinate 67,026 downwards.
GAGTTTACTGCAGATGTTTTTAAACGCTTGCGCCCCAGGATGCCCCAGTGGATACCGGATATGTTTAATGGTGTGCTTGTACAGATTGATCTCCATGCTGGAACAGGCATAGAGGGTGAACGATGGTAGTTGCGCTTCCTGAGGCAAGCCATTGGGCGCAGCTCTGTGCGAGCGATGGCGAGTTTCAACTCGCCGCCAGGTATTGGAATGGCGGTGTGGCCTTAAGAGTGGGAGACCAACAGCTCAGTCTCTGGGTTAGAGACGGAGTTCCAGAAACCAGTGCGACGCAAACTGAAAAAGGTGATGTTGCAGCCACACACAATGAAAACCCTGGATGGGTTAGTCTGCAAGGCGACGCCGACTTCTGGTCGCGCATGCTAGCGGGACCACCACCACGCTTCCACACCGATTTGTTGGCAGCACTTGGTACAGGCATTGGTTTGCAAGTTAGTGGCGATCGTCTGGCTTACGCTCAATATTATGGTGCGGTCATGCGAGCGATTGAGTTGTTGCGGCCTGAGCGCAACAACACTACTGTCGCACCACGAGCGGCAGGGGCGCCCGTGTTCGACGCACCTCAGGGTCGCTACGCGCACCTCAATCTCGCAGGGTTAGACCATCGTATTTATTTTGAAGAGGCGGGTCAGGGCATTCCGGTATTGCTGCAGCACACAGCGGGCTGCCATGGCAGCCAGTGGCGTCACCTGTTTGAAGACACGCGCATTACTGATCACTTTCGACTGATCGCCTATGATCTGCCTTATCACGGCAAGTCATTGCCCCCAACCGGTACCCAGTGGTGGGCCGAAAAGTATGACTTGCGCGGAGAATTTTTACGCAGTGTGCCCTTGGCGTTGGCAGCTGCACTTGAACTGGACAATCCTGTGTTTATCGGTTGCTCAGTGGGTGGGTTGTTGGCACTTGATCTTGCGCTCTGCCACGCCGATAAGTTTCGAGCGGTGGTATCGGTGGAAGGTGCGCTGCATATTCCGGGTTCTCTCACCGCGATGGGTGACCTTTGGCATCCGCAGATCAGCAACGATTACAAAGCTCGGGCAATGGAAGGGTTGATGTCACCCGACTCGCCCTTGCCCTACGTGAAAGAAACGAGCTTTGTCTATGCAAGCGGCTGGCCGCAGTCTTTTATCGGTGATCTGCATTACTACATTGCCGACTATGATTTGCGAGACCGGGCGGCAGAGATAGATACCAGCGACGTTGCGGTGCATATCCTTTCAGGTGAGTACGATCACAGTGGCACATCTGAGTTAGGCAAAGCCGCACACGAAGCGATAGCGGGTTCCACCTGGTGTGAGATGAAAAACGTGGGGCACTTTCCGATGTCAGAAAACCCTGCGGAGTTTATTGAATACCTGTTGCCTGTTCTGAATCAGATCCGCGCGTGAAGAGCACCAGCACCTTATCGGCGGTGCGATCTAATCTGCTGACGTTCCTGATGTCGATACTCGTGTGGACCGTGCTGCTGATGGCAGGCTGCGCAGAACAGGCAGAAGTACCCGCAACACCCTTTACGCCGGTCCTGGATGTGCATGACCTGATGAACTCGGTGCTCGATCCGGCCACGGATGTAATCTGGGGCGCGGCCGGCGCGGTAATCACCGCAGCTGGCGAGCAAGATCTAGCGCCGGTGGATGATGCTGGCTGGCAGGCGGTATATAACGCTGCCGCTGTGGTTGCCGAAACAGGCAATCTGTTGATGTTGCCAGGTCGCGCTGAAGATAACGGTGACTGGATGGAGTACAGCGCAGCACTCATCACTACCGGCCAGGAGGCCATGGCAGCGGCCAAAGCGAAGGACGCGCAGGCGGTGTTTGATGTGGGTGGCAAGCTGTATCTGGTGTGTGTTGCCTGCCACCAGGGTTACAGCATGGACGAGGAATAGCTCGTCTTGAAGCAACCCAAGCGGCTGTTTTGGGGTGGCGTGTTCCTCTTGATTGCACTGGCATTCACCTTGCCGTCGCTCGCGCACAACGTTAGTGAGAGCAATGCCAACTTTTTAGCCGACGTCACGGGCCCCGCGATTCCCCTGTTTATCTATCTCGGCGCAAAACACATGGTCACCGGAATCGACCATATTCTGTATCTGTTGGGCGTGGTTTTTTTTGTTTACCAGCCCAGACAAGTGTTGTTGTTTGTCAGCCTGTTCGCTATTGGCCACAGTATTACTCTTGTATGTGGTGTTTGGTTCGCTTGGCAAGTGAATCCAGCCGTTGTCGATGCCGTTATAGGGTTATCGGTGGCTTATAAGGCATTCGAAAACATAGCCGGTTTTAGCATAGTGTTTGGTCGCAGTCCTAACGTGCGGCTTGCCATCTTTGCGTTTGGTTTGGTGCACGGGTTGGGCTTAGCTACCAAGTTGCAGGCTGTGTATAGCGGTGGCGATGGCTTGTTGGTTAATCTGATTTCGTTCAACGTAGGAGTAGAGCTCGGGCAACTGCTGGCTCTGGGCTTTCTTGTTGCGGTTCTTGCATTGTGGCGCCGCCTTGCGTCCTTCGAAAGCTCGGCATTTGGCGCCAACCTGATTCTTATGGTGTGCGGATTTGCGCTAGCGATGACGCACTTGTTATCTCTGACGCTGGCAAGCTCTGGAGTTGGCGCATGAGTTCGGCACAAGACAGGCTACGGCGTTCGCGGAGCCAAATTGTATTGGCGACGTGTTTTGCGTTGGTACTGGGTTTGCTGCTTGTCGTGGCCGTCATCTTGCCCGCAGAGTATTCACTGGACCCATTAGGTACCGGCAAAGTGTTAGGGGTTACTGGCCTGGCTGCAGATGGCAAGTCGGCGGTGACTTATCAGGATGTTGTCCACAAAACAGATGTTGTGCGCTTTCAGCTCGCTCCGTTTGAATCTGTTGAGTACAGCTATCGGATGGAGCTGGGTGCAGTGATGATCTACAGCTGGCGCGCAAGCGGAGAGCTCGTATTCAATTTACATAGCACGCCTGACCTGCCACTTGGAAATACTGCCGACTATGCGGAGAGTTTCTCCAGTGGCCGAAATGATCGTGAGCAGGGCACCTACACCGCACCTTTTGCAGGCCAGCACGGCTGGTTCTGGGAAAATCGCAGCAACGCAGAGGTGACACTCGAGCTGGCAACTGCGGGATTTATTGGTGCTTCTTTGCTGTCACAGGTGGGTGCTCAACAGTCCGGCTCGCCGAAGCATGCGCTGGATATGTGAGTCGCCAGCCCAACGTTTGGTTCACAGGCTGAACACTACTGACACCCCGTTGGCAACAGCGCTTATGCTCGTCAGACCGCCTGACTTGCCAGCAGCAAGGTGACGTCAGACACTTGGTGTCACCTTCCAATAAGAGCATCTTGCAATGAGCGAATCGGGAAAATGTCTCTGTGGCGCCGTGAGCTTCACCGCTGAGGAAGTTGAGCATCACTTTCATGCGTGTCACTGCAGTATGTGTCGCAAGTGGTCCGGAGGACCTGGCTTTGGCGTTGGTGTCGGGTCAATCAAACTCGCTGGTGAAGAGAATCTGGCTGCGTACAAATCGAGTGACTGGGCGGAGCGTTGTTTCTGTAAACGCTGTGGTACCAATCTGTTCTATCGGATGCCGGAGACCGGGATGACCGTTGTTTGGGCTGGGGCCTTTGACGATGAGTCGAAGCTTAAGCTGACTGGTGAAATTTATATCGACGAAGCGGCTGGCGGATACGCCTTTGTGGGTGATCATCCGCGCCAGACTGGAGCAGAGTTTATGGCGTCATTAGGCATCGAGCCGCCGCCTGCCTGACTCGCGTCTAACAGTAGCTAGCTAATCTGATCGTGGTCATTGCTCTTGGAGGGGGCTTTGTCTACCGTGGTAGGTAGATGAATGATGATTCCGATCAAGGCTCAGGCGCTCTCAGTAAAAAGGTGCTGGCCTCCTATTCCGCGTTAGGCGTGCCCATGGCCGCCATGGGTATGCCCATTGCAGTTTACCTGCCGCCGCTGTATTCGAGTTTGGAACTGAGTTTGGTTGCGGTCGGATTTGTGTTCACCATGGTGCGCATTTTTGATGTGGTCACCGACCCCATTATGGGGCTCGCCATTGATCGGTTCGACACGCGCTGGGGTCGTCGCAAGCACTGGATAGCGCTGGCCTTACCTATATTGTTGCTGTCGGTTTTCATGGTCTTTCTACCTGATCCAGAAGCTGTATCGGCGGTATACCTTGGGTTTTGGATGGTAATGCTCTACATCGGTTACACCATGATGACCATCGCGCATCAGAGTTGGGGTGCTGAGCTATCGCAAAGCTACGACGATCGCTCCCGCTTGTTCGGTTGGCGTGAGGTATTTGTCATTGGTGGTATGACGGCCGTGCTCGCGGTGCCAGCGGCGCTCGACGCGCTTGGCGACGATGTCACGTTGCGCGACAAAGTTGCCAGTATGGGCATATTTTGCCTCATTCTGTTTCCGCTCACCGCAATACCAACGCTATGGAATGTCCCCGACAGCTCCAGAAAGGCGACTAATCCGGTGCACTGGCGCGAAGCTCTGCAGGTGTTGCTGAATAATCCGCTGTTGTGGCGTGTGCTTGCTTCAGATCTCTTGTCCGGCCTTGGTACAGGTGTGGCTGGAGCGTTGTACATCTTTCTCGCTCGCTACGTATTTGAGTTGCCGGGCGAGGCCAGTCTCGCACTGTTGTTCTATTTTCTTACGGCCTTTGGTGTTATGCCTTTGTGGCTAAAGCTTGCTTACGCAGTGGGTAAGGCCCGTGCGATGCGCATTGCGCTGGTTTATGGCGCGGTGATGATGGGCTTTCTGTACTTTGTGTTTGCCCAGCCTGGCAGCGTAATTGGCTTGTGGGCGTTTACGATTTTCTATGGCGCTGCCTATGGTGCCGCGCCGGCCCTGTTGCGCTCCATGATGGCGGACCTTACAGATGCAGACGAACTGGAAGTTGGCGAGCAACGAGCCGGACTGTTTTTCGCACTGCTAACTACCACTAATAAACTTGGCGCGGCGATTGCTGTTGGCTTGTGTTTTTGGGTGCTGGAAGAAGGCTTTGGGTTTATCGACAAGGCTGGCAACTCACCCGAGGCGATTGAGGGCGTGCTGATTACCTATTGTGTTGGCACAGCGCTTGGGTTGTTCTTTGCCTATTTACCGATGATCAATTACCCGCTAACCAGCAAGCGACACGCAGAAATTCGTGCACAACTTGATGCGCAGATTGCGCAGGCTAACGCATAGTCTTTGCGAATCTGCTAGTAACCGCGCACCGGATCAATCCCTTTCGGTATTTCACCGCTAGCTCTGTAAGTCTTTATGTGACTCGCGACGATCCCCACCGCTGAGGCCGGGTCTGTAGGTGCGGCGATATGCGGTAACACCGTGACTGCTGGATGGCTCCAAAGCCGATGGCCTTGCGGCAGCGGTTCCGTTTCGAAAACATCCAGAACCGCATGACTTAGCGTTCGGTTGTCGAGCGCGCTTAATAGATCTTCAGTATTTGTCACTGCGCCGCGTGCAAAGTTGATTAGCGCAGCGGTTGTCGGCAACTCGTTCAGGGTATTGGTGTTTAGCAAGTAACGTGTTTCTTCAGTTAACGGCAACAACACGATCAGTATATCAGTGCGCGGTAACACGCTGGCGAGGCCAGTCGCGCCGCAATAACAGGTAACACCCGCAAGAGTGTGTTGCGAGCTGCTCCAGCCAGAGACGTTAAACCCGTTAGCGTGCAGACGGCTGGCGCAAGCACTACCCAGTTTACCTAGCCCAAGTACTGTGATGCGGGTGTCTTGGGTTCGACGCCAGGGCAGAGTTTGCCAGTATTGGTTACGTTGTTGTTGGGCGTACTGCGGCATACGCCGGTGCAAGTACAAGGTCCACGCCAAAGCCGCCTCTGACATTGCCTGACTCAGTTCCGGATCGATCAGACGAACAACGTGCAGATTGCGGGCGCGCGCGGGCTCAATGAGCTGCTCCACGCCAGCCCACAGACTTTGTAACCAAACAAGATTCGGTAGTTTATCGAGCAGTTCGGGCACCGGGTTAGCTGCAATTGCGACATCAACAGATGCACACTCTTGTTTCGAGAGCTCTTCCACCAGACACACCCGTTCGTCGGGTAGCGCTTTGCGCAGCGCACTAAGGACGTATGCAGTTTTGTCTGCCGGTTCACTCGACAGCAAGGGCACTATGGAGCTCGCGTTTTTAACGCTCATTTTTTGAACAGTGCACCAGCGTCGGTCATGCTCTTTAACTCAATCGCATAACCACTGGGGTCTAACACAAACAGGGTGTATTGCTCTCCCGTTGCCCCTGCATAACGCATCTGGGGTTTGAGAATGAAAGAGGCCTTTGCAGTAGTCAGTTTGTCGGCAGCCTGTTGCCATTGCGCATGGTTTAACACGGCACCAAAGTGTGGCATGGGCACAGCAACACCATCTACCTCGCCAGTGGGCGTTGGTGGCTGCGGCGTGCCCTGGTGCAGTGACAGTTGATGGCCAAAGAAATCGAAATCTACCCAGGTGTCTGCGCTGCGACCCTCGCGGCAACCCAGGAGGGCGCCATAGAATTGGCGGCTCGCTGTGAGGTCGTGGACGTGAAACGACAGATGGAAAATGGCGGCAGCAGGTGCAGACATGAAGAAATAGCCTGATGGGGACTCCGATGCGCTGGATTTAGCCTTATTGGTGTAGGAAACTCAACGCGTTTGTTGATGCTGATGCATACGATTTATTGGGGGAAATCCATGCACAATTTTATTTCGGGGCTACGTCGTCACTTGGGGCGCAAGTGTCGCTTAGGACACAAGCGCCGCTTAGGGCAACTTTTCGCTGCTGTGGCATTCATGCTCGTAGGGTTGTCGCCCGGGGTCTTGGCGCACAGTCATGAGCCTGTCGATCTCGATACTCTGTTGAAGGCGTTCGGGTGGGACTTTGATACAGCGGAGATTCGCGTCGAACAGCTCACAGACAACTACTATGTGCTGTTTGGTGTAGGCGGCAATATCGGCGTATCTGTGGGCGAGAACGGTACGATGATTGTCGACAATCAGTTCCCCCAAATGATGCCAAAAATTGAAAAGGCATTGGCTGGTTTAGGCAGCAAACAGGTCGACTTTGCCATTAACACGCACTGGCACTTCGATCATGCCGAAGGCAATCTCGCGCTAGGTCCGAAGGGTACCTGGATTGTTGCGCAGGAAAACTCTCGGGCGATGATGCAAAGCGATCACGTTATTAACCTTGCGGTGATCAAATATCTCCAGAAGGCCTATCCCGGTGATGCTCTGCCGGTAATCACCTACAAAGATGCAATGCAGTTTCATTTCAATGGCGAGCAGGTGGATTTGTTGCACTTTGGCCCCGCTCATACCACGGGTGATACAGCGGTGTACTTTCGCGGTACCAACGCTGTGCATTTCGGCGATGTATTTAATCGCGGATATCCCTTCATCGATGCGGATAACGGTGGTGATATCGATGGCATGGCTGCGTTTTGCGAGTCGGTGCTCAACATCATCGAAAAAGACACGCGCGTGATTCCCGGCCACGGCGAGGTAGGAGACTACAATGACCTGGCAGCCTACATCAGCATGTTAAAAACCATGAGCTTGCGTATTGGCGGCATGATCGCCGAGGGTAAGACCCTGGAAGAGGTTGCCGCAGCCAAGCCAACCGCCGAGTACGATAAAACCTATGGCGATCCGACGGGCTTCATCGACCGCGCCTACACGAGTCTCGCGAAAAAAGTAGAAAAGAACTGAGTTTAACCTCCGGCAAGGTATAGGCTGCCAGCGACCAGCAGAGGTAACGTTGCCATGCCGAGCAGCGTTGACACTAGCACTGCGGCAGCCACTTGCTCAGGGCTGCGCTCGAATCGGTCGGCGAAAACAAAGTTGAACACGGCAACAGGCATGCTGGCTTGCAGAAACAATACGCCAGCAGCCACTCCTTGAAGCTCGAATAACCAAATCATGCATAGTGCAGCGCCCATGCCGAGCAGCAGCCTTGCGATAGCGAGCGCCAGTGCCTGTGGCAAGTCGTGCACACTCAGACGCACAAGTGAAGTTCCAAGCATTAGCAGCATGGCGGGTATCAACAACCCGCCGAGTAGCCGGGTAGTGTTGCCTAGCCACTCGGGTACCGGCACATCAATGACGAGTACCAGGGTGGCCAACACGACCGACCAGACAATGGGTTGCTGCAGCAAGGTGGCCGGTTTGAGTGAGCCTGACGAAACGCCAAGCCCGAGCGTATTCTGCGACAGCGCATGGACAAAGAACACCACGATCCCCAGGGCAAGACCGGCATCCCCGAAGGTGAGCATGACCAATGGCACACCCATATTACCGGCGTTGGCCTGGAACAGACTGGGTAGAAACGCTTGACGGCTCATGTTGGTGGCCCGCAGACCAATGTAGCCAAGCACTAAACAGAGCACAATCACGCCGACGGTCGCGAGGCCTAACTGACTTAGCTCGGGCAGCTCTGGACGGAGAGACGTTAACGAATGAAACACCAGGGCCGGGGTGCCAACGTACATAACCAGGGCGCTGATGGTCGCGTTGTCAAAGGGCTGGCCACGCTTGGCCCACAGGTAGCCGATTGCTGTGATCAGAAAAATAGGCGTAACAACGGCGACGATCTGGGTGAACATGAAAAATGCAACAGGTATTCAGGGCAAGAACGGGCCAGAATGGCATACACAATGAAGTACTTAAATCGAAACCTTGTGGTGTTGTTTTTAGCTCAGCTCGCGTTTGGCACCGGCTCCGTCGTCATTGTGACGCTGGGCGGTATTGTTGGGGCGGAACTTTCAGCATCGAAAGCTCTTGCCACCTTACCGGTTTCTCTATTTGTTGTTGGTACCGCGCTGGCGACTATTCCTGCCGCGTTATTAATGCAGCGCATTGGGCGCAAGCTAGGCTTTGCCGCCAGTGCTGCCCTCGGTTTGGTGGGGGCATGGATTGGCAGTAGTGCGGTAGCAACAGGTAGTTTTGAGTGGTTGTGTGTCGCTGCAGTGCTTATAGGTATGACGCTCGCGTTTGGTCAGCAGTTTCGGTTTGCAGCGACAGAGAGCGTAGTGGATGAGGGCGCAGCCTACGCTGTTGCCTTTGTGTTACTTGGTTCAATCGGTGGAGCGTTTGCGGGAGCTATGCTGGTCGCAAATGCCCAGACCATCACGCCAGGGCTACCCTACAGCGGAGCTTTTCAAGGTTTGGCTGTGCTTTATGTAGCGGCGGGTGTGCTTTTATTGACCTTTACGAACTCACCGGAGTTAGCACCGGGTGTGGTTACTGCTCCCGCGCGTCCACTTCTTGCCGTTGTGCGTCAACCTTTGTTCATTTTGGCGGTGAGCGGGGGAGTCATTGGACAGGGGGTTATGACTTATTTAATGACGGCGACACCGATCAGCATGCATGTGGTAGACGGCTACAGTCTTAGTCAGACGTCGGGCGTTATTCGTGCCCACGTCATTGCGATGTTTTTACCTTCTCTAGCTACAGCGCCGCTCATTTCCCTGTTTGGTCCTCGCCGCTTAATGTTGGCAGGTGTTGGAGCGATGAGCCTTACTCTTATTCTTGGATTTGCAGGCCAGCAAGTAATGCACTACTGGTGGGCCTTGGTATTGTTGGGTGTTGGCTGGAATTTTTTGTTCATCGGAGGTACCACCTTGCTCGTACGCAACTATCAACCGGCAGAGCGTTTCAAAGCGCAGGCGTTCAATGATTTTAGTGTGTTTGGGGCATCTGCGATTGCCAGCTTGCTGGCGGGCACATTGATGTTTCAGTTGGGTTGGCAGGCGGTGCTTGTTTCTGCTCTGCCATTGCTCGGTATCATGGTGCTGTTGTTGCTGTGGTCGTTGAAAGTCAGTCCTGGGCAATCTCGTACTGCAACAGGCGCTTGACCGTATTAATGAGCTCTTTGGTTTCATAGGGTTTTGGCAAAAGTGCGCACTTTGGCATCTGTTGCAGCCACCCTTGAGCGTCTCCCGAAAATCCGGTGCAAAAGATTATGGGTAGTTTTGGGTACTGGTCGCGAATTTTTTCTGCAGCTAGCCGGCCACCCATTCCGGGCATGCGTAAATCCATAATAATAGCATCAGGTAAATGGCCTTCTATTTCGCGGAGTGCAGATTCGCCGCTATAGCAGCTGCGCACAACGAATCCTGCACGCTCTAACAATTGCGCTGAAACGTTGCGCACGGCTGGCTCATCGTCAACAACCAAAACCTCTGCCGCAACTGCAGAGTTGATATGTTTGTTGACTACATACTGGTGGAATAACTCTTGGCCGTCTGCTGGTAAGAACAAACGAAACTGATTGCCGTCCTTGATAGCGTTTTCCAAGGTTAAGGCTCCACCGAGCAATTCTGCTGATATCCGTGCGCTACGCAATCCCAGGCCGCGTGTGCTATCAGAAGCATACATCTGGCTAAAATCCAGCAATTGACTCTGCTCCGTACCGCTCAGAGTTTCTGCACCATCTTTGATTGAAATGGCGCAATATTCCTGATCTGTCGGCAGGGCAAGCTCAGCGGGCAGATCGACAAGTGGAAACACAGTAATAGTGACCGAGCCCCCCATTGGCGTAGCGTTGCCGGCGTCGAGTAGCAAATTGGTAATCAAATCCTGCAGTGTCATGCGGTTGAGAGTTAGATATACCGGCTCTGGATTGTCACTTATGGTGATGTCGACACCCTCTGGGAAGGTGCGCCAGACAATAGGCGCCAGCTCAGCCAGCGTGCTGTTTAGTTCTATCGTTTCTAGCTTGGTGTTATCGCGCACAGCAAAGTGGCTTAGCTGCTGGGTTAGATTGCGGGCTCGGCTGGCCGCAGTCATTACTTCTTTCGCCTGCTGCTTTTGGCTACTGGTTTGCGCCTGTTCTTCCAACATTGAGGCATTGCCTAATATTGGCACCAGTATGTTATTGAGATCGTGAGCAATACCTCCGGCAAGTCGACCCAGGGTCGATAGATTTCGCTCGTTGAGCACCCGTTCCTGGGCGACGGCGCGCTCAATGGCTTCGGTTTGTAGAGCTTCAATTCTATTTGAACGTTCAGTGAGCTTGGCCCGGTGGCGACGAGTGTAGTTGTGGCGCCAATAGTAGCCCAGTGCAGCAACAAGTCCTCCACCGAACGTCAGCGAGACTGAAAACAACCAGTCTGTTGTCCATGCATTTTGTTGCGCAAGTACAGTTACCACCAGCAGTTGTGGAATAGAAACCACAAGCAACCCGATCCAGTGTGGAAACAGGAAGCCGACGAAGATCATGGTAAGAATTGGGCCTTTGACCAATACAGGAGAGTCAGTCTCGATGACCAGGACAGCGTTCATAAAGCCGGTACACAGCAACAGCACAGCGCCCATCCAGAGTTCGGCGCGCTGTGATCCCAAGATTGTGGCTTGTCGCAGTCGCGAAAAGCCAAACAAACCAAAACCAACCGCCAGAATTGCCGTGCAGCGATTGGACCAAATGAGATAGGTCGCGTTGGTATACAGGTCGGGGTTGGCGTCGAACGTCAGGGTGCGCAACCCTACAGTTAAGAGGATGGCCAGAGAACCCCAGGGCAACAGGTTTCTATAGCCCATCAGCTCCACCGAATGAGCGCGGGACCCCTGCGCTGTGGTTAGCTCCGTGGCCAACTCGTCCTTCCAATAGGCAGGGGCCGGGCTAGCGTGCTGCGGTTGGTTGGCAGAAGGAAATTTGTGCTCGTCAGAGGACATTGCGTTAGGTTCTGGCCCAGACCCGGGGTTGGACCGGGGTTTGGTTCGACTTCGCTCTATATTCCTACTAAGGTCCGGCTATTACCACTGCTGCAGCCACGGCCGCACGGTTACCGCTGCACAGTTATTACCGACCTAGACGAAATACAGAGGCCCAATTTGAATACTGACAGCGCATCCTCCGAGATTGGATTTTCGGGCAAGCAGGTTGGCCTGTTTATCCTGCTGGCCGTGCTGGTGACTGCAGGTATAACCTTTTGGTTGATTCGAACCTACCTGTTTGCCAATGATTTTCGACCCGTCGAGCTGTCCCAACAAGAACAGGTTGAGCTTGATGACAAGTTGCGAGCGATTGGTGTTGATCCAGAATCGCTGCTGCCCGATGCGGATCGCGGCGACACCGAGAGTCTTGCCAGTCGTATCGATCGCGACAGTGAAGGCCGATTGATTCCGGAGCGCTATTCCGAAGAAGGCGCGAGTCGCACCGTGGAACTCTCGGAACGAGAACTGAATTCGATGTTGGCGAACAACAGTGATTTGGCCAGGCGCTTTGCGGTCGATCTTGCAGACAGCCTGGCGAGCGCAAAACTTTTGATAGGCCCCATTGACCCCGATATTCCCGTGTTGGGCGGCAAGACTCTGCGCTTTAGCGCTGGATTGGAGCTTGATTACCGCGATGAACGCCCGGTGGTGATACTGCGCGGCGTTAGTTTGATGGGCGTGCCTATCCCGAATTCCTGGCTCGGCAATCTGAAAAATATTGACTTGGTCAATGAATTTGGTGGTGATCCGGGATTCTGGCAGAGCTTCGCCGATGGCGTCGAGATCATCGAGATTTCCGACGGTAAGTTGCGCATTGAGCTAAAAGAATAGCCTCAGTCAAAGTTGCCAGAGAACTAACCCGCCTAGCTTATGTCCTACTACTGTAGTCCATTAATGCGGGCGCCTGTTGGGCGCTGAGCAGGTGTTAGAAGGTTTGGAATGATGTTGAAACGACAATTTCTCTTGGTATGCGCAACCTTTTTGACGCTGTTAGCTGGAGTGGCCAATGCGGCGCCTCCCCCTGAAAAATGGGCGCTCTGGGACCAGATTGAAGTCGACTCGACGGCAACGATTGACCACAGCCTGTGGCAAGCGGTGCTTGAAAAGTACGTGGTTGAAAGTCCGGATGGCATCAATCGCTTCTCTTACGGCGCAGTGGCTGGTGAAGGGCGCGAGCAGCTAACAGGTTATTTGCGTGCGATGGCGGCGATCGATCCACGGGACTATAACGCGGCAGAGCAGCAGGCCTACTGGATAAATCTGTACAACGCGCTGACCATCGACGTGGTGCTCAAGTACCCAAGCAAGGGGAGCATCCTGCGCATGGGCGAGCGGTTCTTTGCTGTCGGTCCCTGGGACGATGAAGTTATAGAAGTAGCGGGTGAAGACCTGACGCTCAATGATATTGAACATCGCATACTGCGGCCCATTTTTAAGGACCATCGGGTGCACTACGCTGTCAATTGCGCAAGCATCGGCTGCCCTAACCTTAGCAAGACTGTGTTTGCTGCGGCAGATCTCGAAGCGCAATTGGCCGCTGCAGAAGCGGGTTACATCAATCACCCGCGTGGTGTGTCGCTTGACGACGATGGCGAGGTGCAGTTGTCACAAATCTTCGAGTGGTACGTAGACGACTTTGCCGAAGATGAAGCTGGCTTGCTGCAGTATCTCGCACAGCATCACACCACTCTTGGTGACAGATTGCGCAGCTACGACGACGATGTAGAGTATGACTACGACTGGGATTTGAACAAAGCCCAGTAGCGCTAACCGTCCACAGTCGTCTGGTGTTGATGACCTGCGTTAACGGGTCGGTTGCCAAGCTCATACAGCAACACGCCACAGAGATAGGCGGCCAGGAAAATCAATGCGCGCGCATCCAGTGTAAACGCACCAACAATCGCAGGCCCCGGGCAATATCCGGAAAACGCCCAGCCCGTGCCGAATAAGAGTGCACCCGCGATTAATGGTCGATCAATATGAGTTGCCCCGGGTGCATGAAATGCACTCGCAAACAGTGGCGCACTTCGGCTGTTACATAGCGCGTAGCCCGCGCTGGCTGTGATTAGGGCGCTGCCCATGACAAAAATCAGGGAGACATCCCATTCGCTGTTTAGGGTGAGAAACGCCTGTACCTTGATAGGGTCAGTCATTCCTGAAACAACCAGCCCCGCGCCGAAAACTATACCCGCCAACAGTGCAGCTAACTTCGGCATCGCTAAAATCCCAGCCCGTCTATCAATGTCGCTACTGCTATTCCGGTACCAACAAAAGTACAGGTTGCAACAATGGAGCGCCGTGACAGTCGCGCGATGCCACAAACACCGTGGCCGCTGGTACAGCCAGACCCCAACCGGGTCCCATAGCCAACCAGCAGCCCGCCTGCAATTAACCATGGCCAGTGTTCTGATCCGATTTGTTGAGAGACTGCTTGGAGACTGTTGGTGGCGGTAACCGAGTTTTCCAAGGTATTACCACCGGCAATCAGTGTTGCGAGCCATCCGCCCAAACCCAGGCCAAGAACGAACATCAATGGCCAGCCCATCGATTGACCGCGCTCACGAAGTGCCCGCGCAGCGATGCCGCTAATACCGGCGATACGACCGATGCTTAAAAACAACCAGCTTGCCGCCAAGCCGATCAGACAACCCCCAACAACGGCACTACCGAGGGTGGCATTTGCAAATACGGTCTGCGATAAGTCCGGTAGCATGTTCACGAGAATACGCCCTTATTAAGCTAACAGTTTATACAAGCCACAATGAAAACTCACCGGTTGTTCCCTTAAAAGTGAGGCGGCGTAACCGATAAACCGTGTAGTATTTATTGCTATGACTAACAGCAGTGACCGGCCTTATCTGCCTCATGCTTTCAGCGACATCATTCCTGATCGTGTCGAAGCTCGCGGTGCAGAAGACTATGATCAGCGAGATGAGGGAATAAGCCCGCGCCGGCTGCCTGCCTGGACACGGCTGCAGGTGCCAAAACTCATGGACGTGATTGTGCGTATGCCTTCGGGTGTGCGGTTGCGCTTTGCGACAGACTCAAGGCGAGTTGGCGTGAGTTTTCATGCCACCAATATGGTGACATCGCCACAAGAGCGTCGGCCAATCACTTTTAATCTGGAAACATCAGGTACTGTTCTCAAGGCTCAATCGAGGGCAGGTAACGCTATTCACCTCGACCGCCCTAAACCTGGTGAGTTTGACCTGGTCCGGGGCGAAGCCGATACGCTGTGGTTTGAGGATTTGCCGGTGGGGGAAAATACTTGTGAGTTATGGCTACCGCACAATGCATTTTTAGAACTGCGTGCCCTGCATCTCGATGCAGACGCGAGCCTTGCATTGCCGGCTCCCGATCTACGGCCGCGCTGGTTGCACTATGGCAGCTCGATCAGTCACTGCATGGAGGCAGATGAACCGGCCTACACCTGGCCGGCAGTGGCAGCGCGCCTGGCCGGCGCCAATTTGCAAAGTCTTGGTTTTGGGGGCCAGTGTCACCTGGATGGGTTTGTCGCGCGTACTATTCGCGACAGCGACGCAGATGTGATTAGCCTCAAAGTAGGCATCAACGTAATCAACATGGATTCAATGCGTGAGCGAGTGTTTGTCTCCGCTTTACATGCCTTTGTCGACACCATTCGTGAGGGTAGGCCCGATACGCCAATTGTTTTGATATCCCCCATTTACTGCCCAAGTGCTGAGCAATCACCCGGACCTACGCTACCTAACAAGGATGGCAAGTTTGTGACGGTCGCTGGTGATGAGCGGTTGCGAGAGGGCTGCCTGACATTGGAGCGAACCCGCGAACTGATTAGCGCCGTGGTAGCAGCCCGCAGTGATGCGGGTGATGAGCAGCTCAGTTATCTGGATGGACTGGGTTTGTTCGGGGAGCGCGATGCCGGCGATCTGCCGGATGATTTGCATCCAAACGCCGCAGGCTATGTTCGCATGGGCGAGCGGTTTGCTCCTGTGCTATCCAACGTAATCCAGGGGCTGTCCTAATAGGCTATGTGCACTATGCGGTTGCCGATCGCGCATTGCCTCACTTTGCTTGTCGCAGTCATGCTGCTGCCGGGTTGCGGGAGTGAACGCCAGCAACCCGAGCCAGTACTCGTGGCAGTCGCCAGCAATTTTGTACCTGCGCTAAGCCAACTCCAACCGCTGTTTGAGGCGTCTGGCAACTATAGGTTGTCGATGTCGGTAGGTTCCACCGGCAAGCTGTACGCCCAGATTCATGCCGGCGCGCCTTATGACGTGCTACTCGCGGCTGATCAGGAACGGCCACGTTTATTAGAGCAAGAGGGCCATGCTGTTGAGCGCTTTGTTTACGCTCATGGACAACTGGTTTTGTGGCGTACGGGCGCGCATGGAGAGAATCCGCTGACGCCGCTTGAACAACTACGCACCGGCCAGTTCTCTCGCCTTGCCTTGGCCAATCCGGAACTTGCGCCTTATGGCCAGGCAGCACGCTCTACACTTGGCTCACTGGGCCTGTTAGAGCAGTTAACAGATAAACTGGTGTTCGGCGAAAATCTGGGGCAGGCTCACGCAATGCTTGCTACGGGCAATGCCGACCTTGGCTTTACTGCCGCCGCGTTTCTGCCTGCGGGCGTTCTGCCGCGACAAGTCTGGCGCGTGCCAACGACCGAGCATACGCCCATTGTGCAGGAAGCCGTGCTGTTGCAGCGTGCAGCCCAAAAACCCGCTGCCATAGCATTTATTACTTTTCTCCAGAGCCCTGAGGCGCGTGAACTCATCGCCAAGGTTGGTTATTCAGTGCCAAGCAATATTTGATAGCGCGTTCGATGCCTTGTTCTTAGGTGCCTAGTCGTTGGCGAGTCGTGTGACTAGTGTGTCGTTATGACTGGTGCGCCATAGCCGCATGCCATTGGCGCAGGACACAAGAAACAGACCAAAGGTCATGCCAGCCCAGTAGCCGTAGACGCCGAGCGGCTCAATACCACCCCAACCAAACGCAAGGGCGGTGCCCAGGGGCAGTGCGATCACCCAATAGCCGACGGCCTGAAAGATCATGGGTACGGTGGTGTCCTTGTAACCGCGCAGGGCACCAACCGCGACAGCCTGAGTATCGTCGACAATCTGATAGAGCGCGATAAATAGCAGCAGTGTTACTGCGAGTTCTATTACCGCCGGGTCTGTGGTGTAGATGCCGACGAGGTTATATCGTAACAGAACGAGTAAGGCGCTCACGATGAACGCATATACCAGGGCGAATCGATACGCGGTGGCTGCAGCTCCGCGAGCTGCCGGAAGGTTTCGTGCCCCGGTAAAAAAGCCCACTCGAATGCTGGCTGCCGCGCCTAGTCCCATCGGAATGACGTAGGTTAACCAGTTCAGATTACCGGCAATGCTATGGGCTGCGAGTGCATTAACGCCGATGCTTGCAACGAGCAAGCCCACTGCTGCAAATACGGCCATACCCAGAAACATCGCAAGGCCTATTGGCAATCCCAGCTTGATGATGCGCCACATTTCACCAAAGTCGGGCGCGTCCAGGCGCGCAAACACATTGGTTCGGCGGAAAAAGCTCTGCTTCACTACAATCAGCATAAGACCGAGTTGAATCCACAGCACAATGGCCGTCGCCCAGCCGCAGCCAACGCCGCCAAGCTCTGGGAAACCAAATTTTCCGTAGACGAAGGAATAGTTGAGAAAAGCGTTTATAGGTAGCACAAAACCTGAGATATACATCGTAGGTCGAGTTTGTCCTAGACCATCGCAGACGTTTCGGAGAGCCACATAAAGCACAACGGCGGGGGCACCCCAGGCAACTGCGCGCAGATAGCCCATGGCGATTTCCACGACCGAGTTGTCGATCTGCAACCAGGACAGACGCAGTAGAGGTTCAGCGCTTAGAATCGCCACGACCAGTGTTATGGCGCCTGCAAGAGCGATCCATAATCCCTGCCGCACGCGCACGCCAGCGGCGCCGGTATCACCAGCCCCTCTTAACTGGGCCACGATTGGAGTGAGCGCCGTAGTAATGCCGGTTAACAGCATAAACACTGGCCACAGGATGTTGCCCGCCGTGGCAACACCGGCAATGTCAGCCGCGCTGTAGTGACCCGACATGGCGGTATCCAAAAACCCGGTACCCATAATAAACAGTTGCGTGAGCATCATGGGCCAGGCGAGACGAAGTAACTCTCGAAGTTCTGATGGGGGGCTAGTGGCCAAGGCTAAGGTCCAAACCTGGGTGGGTACTCAATTTTTCCGGGTGGGAGTCTAAACTGCGGAAGGTCCGGCGTCCCGTATAATTAGCCAGTGCGTACTTTTAACAGGGCTACCGATGTCAGTTTCTAACGCCATGTTTTCCTCACGGTTTGGCTTCCTTATGGCGGCGGTTGGTTTTGCCGTTGGACTTGGCAACATTTGGCGCTTTCCCTATCTGACAGGCGAAAATGGTGGCGGCGCCTTTGTTGTCGTTTATTTGCTCTGCGTGTTGATTATTGGTGTGCCCATAATTATGGCGGAGTTGCTCATCGGTCGGCGCGGGCGCTTGAGCCCACCCCGCGCACTTGTGGCGGTTGCCACGGCCGAGGGAGCTAGCGCCCGTTGGGGTTGGTTAGGCAGCCTGAACGTATTTGCAGCCTTTCTGATTGTCGGTGTTTACGCGGTTGTTGTTGGATGGGTGTTGAGATATCTGTTCCTTGCTATAACCAACAACTTTGCAGCCATAAACATCTTTGGTGCCGCGAGTTTGTTTGAAGAAACACTCGCGAATACTGGCATGTCGCTATTGTGGACATCGGTGGGACTGGTGGTTACGGGCGTGATTATGGTGGGTGGCGTGCAACGCGGAATCGAACGCTCTGTGCGGGTACTCATGCCCATGCTCTTTGTCTTGCTGGTGTTGCTAGCGCTGTACAACGTGTTTGCGGGAGGTTTTAGTCAGGCGTTACAGTATCTCTTTGTGCCTGACTTCTCCTTGGTAACGCCATCGTTGGTGTTGGTGGCCGTCGGCCAAGCGTTCTTTTCTATTGGAGTAGCCATGGCCGGAATGATGACCTTCGGCGCCTATTTACCGAGCGACATTTCCATACCACGCAGCGCTGTCATAATCGCACTCGGCGATACTTTGGTGGCGTTACTTGCTGGCCTCGTGATTTTTCCGGCGGTCTTCCACAACGGACTGGACCCCGCTGATGGAACAGGTCTGATTTTTCAGACGCTACCGGTGGCTTTTGCTCAGATGCCTGGGGGTTACGCGGTAGCTGTATTTTTCTTCCTGTTATTGTCGGTCGCAGCCATTACATCGATGTTGGGTTTGATTGAGCCCATTATCGCGTGGCTCTGCGAAACCATGCAGTGGCAGAGAGCGCGTGCCTCGGTTGTCGCGTTGGCCGGTGTTACCTGCTTGAGTATTATTAGTGTGCTGTCAAACAGTGGCTGGTCACAGGCTCGAGCCTTTGGCCTGTCGCTTTCACAACTGCTCGACTTTTTACCAAACCAACTGTTGCTACCGATTGGTGGAATGCTCATTGCTGTGTTTGCGGGTTGGCGTATGAGTGCCAATGCCAGTTCACAGGAGCTGGCTCTCGCCGATGACTCTTTGCTATTTCGTACTTGGCGAGTGCTGGTGCGGTTTTTTGTGCCATTGGTGATTGGCGTTATCTTTGTGGCTGGTCTTACGGACTAGCGTCGCCGTTGGACCACCAGGCCAGATAGCGTTGCGTCAGACAGTTGATATACTGGAGCGCTGGAGAATAGGGGTTGGAGAACGACAATGCGCACTGATTCAGTAACCAATACATCTCTCGAAAGTCAGACTGCTGAGACAGTAATGCTTGGGTCCAGTTACTCTGCCGAACAGCTTGCTGCGAAAGAACGAGCGTTTTCTATTCCCCTGGCTGAGGTTGATGTCACAGATTGGCATTTATTTCGTACCGATACTCACTGGCCTTATTTTGAGCGCCTACGTCGTGACGCCCCCGTGTACTTCCACGAAGACAGCCGTGTTGGGCCGTATTGGTCAATAACCGGCTTTCATGCAATGAAAGAGATTGATGCGGACAATGCCCGCTTTTCTTCGCTTGATAACATTTCTATTGTCGATGTCGCCCCGGAGTTTGTTAATCCGAGCTTCATTGCAATGGATGAACCCATGCATTCGAAGCAACGCAAATCTGTGTCGGGAGTTGTTGCGCCTCGCAATCTTGCCGCTATGGAAGATCTCATTCGCGGTCGGATCCAGAGAGTGCTAGATGAGTTGCCGGTTGGTGAAGAATTTAACTGGGTAGAGCGCGTATCAATTGAACTCACCACCCAAATGCTTGCCACTCTGTTTGACTTTCCGTTTGAAGAACGCCACAAACTGACACGCTGGTCTGACATCGCCACTGGCGGACCACAGTCAGGGTTGGTCAGCAGTTGGAAAGAAGCGAGTATCGAGTTGCAGGAGTGCCTCGCGCAATTCACCCAATTGTGGCGGGAGCGCGAGGGCAACAGAGAAGGCTTCGATCTGGTATCCATGTTGGCAAACGATCCGAACACGCAGGATATGACCCCATCTACTTACCTGGGCAACCTGTTGTTACTGATTGTTGGCGGTAATGACACCACGCGAAATTCAATGTCGGGTGGCGTGTTGGCGTTGAACCGTTTTCCTGCCGAGTACGACAAGCTGCGCGCAGATGAAGCACTCATTCCCAATATGGTTGCCGAGATTATTCGTTGGCAGACGCCGCTTGCACACATGCGCCGCACGGCCTTAGAAGACGTCGACTTTCACGGCCAAACCATTAAGAAAGGCGACAAGGTGGTGATGTGGTACATCTCCGGCAACAGGGATGAATCAGTGTTCGAAAACCCTGAGGTCATGCAGGTAGACCGTCCCAATGCGCGCCAGCACGTTTCGTTTGGTTATGGCGTACATCGCTGCATGGGCAATCGGTTGGCTGAGATGCAACTGCGCCTGTTGTGGGAAGAGATTCAGAAGCGCTTTTCGTTTGTTGAAGTGTTGGCAGAGCCGACTCGAATTACGTCAAACTTTGTGCACGGTTATTCGCATCTGCCGGTGCGGTTGCACAGGTTATAAAGTCACCGCGGGTGCTACAAAGCGAACCACCAGGCGCTGACGACTATGCCAAGTGCGGCAGCACCCGCCAGCCATTGGGTCGAGCGGTTTAGCCAGGCGAATGGCAAGCTCGCACTAGAAAGGCCAAGGACCAAACCGCAGCCAAATCCAAACAGATGCGCAGCGACGTCGGTATTGGCGTCCCCGATGCCGGTAAAGGCGACCAGTGCGATGGCGGCAAACATGGGTGCAAAGCTGCGTCGCCAATCGTTGTTTTTAAAGTAGCCCCTGCGCCACACCACCGCGGCTAACAAGCCAAGGGCTGCAAAGGTCGCTGTGGAAGCGCCGAGAGAGCGAAAATTATCGCCCTGACTGAACGCATTGATGGTGTTGGCGAGACCGGCCGCAACGATTATCAATAACCAACCCACGCCAGAACCCAGTTGGCGCGCCAGTAAGCCACCAAACAGCATACCGAACAGCGAGTTACCCAGAATATGGCCGATGTCGGCGTGCAAGGTGAGCGCGGTGATCGTGCGCCACCATTCGCCTTCGGTTACCGCTCTGGCCGCCATAAGGCCCGAATTGCGCCAGTCATAAAGCGTCCACTCCTGTAACCAGGGCAGCGCCCAGATCACGAGCATAAATCCCAGAATGCCAAACAGACCGCTGTCTACGGCCGGGCTTCCCCGTGGTCGCTGACTTAGATTGGCGTTTTCACGCCAGTAGGTATCGAGTTGATTGCCCGCAAAGGCCGCTTCGCTCGTGGGCACCGACAGTCGCCACGGACCTACAAAGCGCCGCGTCTTGGAGGGCTGGCCGTTGTCATCCAGTGCCAGATTGCGCGTCACCTGATGCTCTATGTTGATCGCCGTGAGTACAAAGGCGGCCTCGGCAATCAACCGTTGTTCACGGTGCTCGAAGATATCAATCCAGGGTATTGGATCTTCGGCCAGTGTAATTGATGGGTCCGAATCATGCACTAGCGTGCGCTGCTACGGTTACAGCGAAGTCTTGGCATAGTCGACAGTTAGCCACCGATCTATTCGTAGCGCGACGCGAATAGACACGTTGCCGGTGTTGGCTTGGACGTAGGCATCACCTGTCTCGGGGCCCAGATAACGGTGAGCCATCTCTCGGTTGTCACTTTCGGTTGCTTCCCGGATGTCAGTGACGGTGCATTCAGCGCTGACGTAGGCGTAGGGCATGGCTTCCTGCTGAGCGACCATTGTGACAGCGCCATTCAACGTCAGCAGTTTGCCCTTGGCGGAGTTTGGACCGGTGAGTAGCCAAAGCTCGCCGCCCTTGTGGTAGTCGTACCAGACCGGGGCTGAGAGTGGTGGTTGGCTCTCGGTTGGGCGGGGAATAGACAGCACACCGATGCGGGGTGCAGCAAGAAACGCTTCGCGCTCGGCTTGAGTCATACGAGTGTCGGCCATTTGGACTACCTGTACTGGTTTTGCGAGACCCTATTGTGCCTGCCAAAACCTACTTGGCGAAACTTGCCGGGCGGGCTCACAACCACCCAGCGCTTGTCTTCCTCGACAATAAGCCAATGCTCTGAGACACCTGTGTCATCGCGCGCGCACTATTCTGCCAGAGCCAGCAGTTCTTCGAGCTTGGTGATGCTTGGCAGTGTGAGTTCTGCGCTCCGCTGGCCAAGAGCCTGAAAGGTAGCTCCAGACGTTTCCTGTTCGCGTGCGGTTTTAGGCGCAAGGTGACTCGCAAAGTTTAGCCTGCATTGCCCGAGCCATTCCTGCAGCGCAGGTTTTTGAGACCACGCCATGCCGTTTAAGGTGCTAGTCAGCATTGAACGTAGCCAGTCGATGTCGGCGTTGGGATGTGGAACAGGAGTAGCGAGGGCGTTTTTTTCGGCATCGTCTTTGTAGCTATGCTCGATGTGCGCGATCAAGGCGGCGCTGAATGTCTGCTGGCAGGTGCGCACTGATTGCAGGGTAATACTGTCACCGTCAAAAATCGGTACAGCGGGGCGATTGGCTAACCCATCGGCGGTGCAATCGACGTGCAGAGTGTTCTGGTTGGTTGGAATGCTGCCATCCTCGAGTTCGATGGTACTTTCGGTGATCTGTTTTACGCGACCCATGCGTATTACCTGATCAATCTTACGAAGTTGAGCCAGCTCATCTTCGGTAACGGTCGCGCAGCGATACATGGTTGGGCGATGCTCGTCACTCAGGCGCAATAGTTGACCGTCTTCACTGAGCAGATCAAACAGATGTGCCATCGAGCGGGCCTTGATGACCGCTTCCATGTTGCCTACCTGGCCGCCCAGAGTATCGTTCAAAAACTCTGTGCCGGGTTGAATGTTTTTGCGGTTCAGATACCAGGAGTCGCGCGGCATGATCCAGCGAATGCGACCCGGGGCAACGTTGTGCCGCAACAGCCACAAGCACGCATCGATTCCCGTCTTGCCTGCGCCGATGACTACATAACCTTCGGTGGGTGCTGGTGTTCTGGGCAGATCGTTGAGGGGAATGCAATTCGCGGCAGTCCTGACGTCATAGAGTGGTCCCCGGGTAGAAGGCACCTGCACATTCATATAAGTAGCGTTGACGGTCTTGCGGGCCACTTCCGCCTGGGTGGTTGCGCCAGTGACCAGGGATCGAAAGCGATTCTCGCCCAAGTATTCTGCCATGGGAAAATACTGCACCCGACCAGAGGCAAGTAGACCCCGACGCATCACCTGGTCGAAATAGGTGCACACCTCCGTGCCAGAGGCGAGCTCAAACAAGCCCTTGTTGCCACCGCGCTTGTCTTTGGCGTTGTTACCCAGGCGCCGGGAGTTCACGCCGTAAAAGGCGGATGGCTGGTGCAGGCGCACAAAGGGGTAGGCATCGTTCCAGTGCCCTCCCGGTCGATCGTGCTTGTCGACCAGGGTCATAGTGGCGCTCGTTTCGTTTACAAGAACGTCCGCAAACGCCATGCCCATGGCGCCACTGCCGACAATCAGATAGTCAGTGGCGATACTGCCTGGGGTAGTCATCGGGCGCTTCCTTTAGCTAGCTGCAGGATAATACTGCACCCAGTCTATAGATATTTGCGCCCGGGACTACATTAGCTACCGCTAGACTTTTTGGCTTTTTTCTTGCTTGTCTTCTTTTTGTTGCTTTTATTCTTGCTGGACTTCTTCTTGCTGGACTTCTTCGCGCTGCTTTTCTTAGTGCTGCTCTTCTTTTTGGCACTTTTCTTACTGCTGGTTTTCTTATCTGCAGATGCGCTCTTGGTAGTCGCCTTCTTGCTGGTCGACTTTTTACCGGAGCTCGCTGTCTTGTTGGACGAACCTTTACTGGAGGAGGTCTTGCTTGAAGAAGAGCTCGAAGAAGAGCGTGTAGAGGTTTTGCGGGTACCCGCTTTCAAACCGCTACCTGACGTGATTCTCTGGGCGGTTTTTTCGCCAACACCCTTAACCCGTTCTATCAGATCAGAGGTTGACGCAAACCTGCCACCCCGACTGCGCTCTCTGATGATTCGTTCGGCGATGACCGGTCCCACGCCGTCAATGGTTTGTAGCTCTGTGGAGCTTGCCTTGTTAACGTCCAGCGCGAATGCATGGGCGCCGAACATCAAAAGCAAGGACAGCAGGGTAGCCTTAAAATAATGACGCATTGGTGGATCTCCGCTTGGTTTTTGACTGGCTTTCGGCGAGTTGGCGAGTTTAGGGTAGAAAAGACCAAAAGCTAAAAGTACAGTTTAAGTCATTCTGCCGTTCAGAGGTTCATCTAAGCCGCATTTGGGCTATGTTTGACCCCTGCGAACGTAAAAATCCTGTAGCGAATGAGTGCGAATAGCCATGAGTAAAGCTAACTCCCAACAGCCCCCGGTGAACCTGTTTGATGCCGAAGTCCAGCGCTGTCCTTACCCGGCTTATCAGCAGCTGCGAGACGAAGCCCCGGTGTTTGAATGCCCAGCTACGGGGATGTTTGTCGTCACGCGCTTCGATGATGTGCGCACCGTGCTCACGGATACAACCAACTTCGTAAACGATGCCTCCCTGCGCATGGCCAGCCGACCAGTGACCGATCGGCAGAAAGCGGTTATTGAGCTGTTTGAAAGCGAGGGCTGGCTGCCTGCACCAACGCTTGCCGGGCGCGATAATCCCGAGCACAAGCAAATGCGAGCGATCTTTAACCAGGCGTTTCGTCCCAAGGTGGTTAATCGACTCGATCCAGAAGTGCGCGATCTGGCCTATGGCCTCATCAACGACTTTATCGATGACGGCCATTGTGAGTTTGTGCGGCAGTTTGCTATTCCCCTACCGCTGGTGATCATCGGCCGGCAAATGGGCGCCGACCCCGCGGATATCTGGAAGATCAAAGAATGGACCGAGGCCTTCTTTCACCGCATTGGCATGATGCTGGATCCAGCCCAGGAGCTTGATACCGTCCGTAAGGAGATCGAGGCGCAGCATTATTTTCAGCCGATCTTTGAACGTTTGCGGAAAGAGCCGAACAACACGTTGCTCAGCGAACTGGTAAATACGGTGATTGAAGAATGGGGGCGGCCACTGAACGATAACGAGCTGCACGCTGAGATGATGGCCGACACCTTTGTGGGAGGCAGTGAAACCACAACCAACGCTTTGTCCGCTGGCGTAAAACTGCTCATCGAAAACAAGGACGTTTGGGAACAATTAAAGAGCGACCCGGAAAAATACGCGAAGATCTTTATTGAAGAAGTACTCCGGCTTGAGTCGCCCGTGCAGAGTTTGATGCGTGTTACTGCCAATGATGTCGAACTGTCGGGAACTGTCATCCCCGCTGGCAGCATGGTGAATGTGCGTTACGGTGCGGCTAATCGCGATGAGCGGCGCTTTGATGAGCCAGAGAAGATTGACCTAGAACGCAAGACGCCCGGTGGTCACATGGCCTTTGGTTCGGGTGTGCACCACTGTCTTGGCGCGCCACTCGCGCGCCGGGAGTTGATCTGGAGTTTCACAGCGCTCGCGGAGAAGGTTGACGACATGTGGTTTGCCGAAGATAAAAACACCTTCGATTATCATCCCCATTATTTACTGCGTTCGCTTAAAGAACTGCACATCGGATTCAAACCGCAATGAGCTTTAGCTCCTTGCGAATGGCGCGCAGCAACACCGGCACTTTGTCCTGAACCCACTTCGGCTCGCTGTGGCGAATCATCAGCCAAAACAGTGACTTGACGTCCCAGTAGGTGGCATCTAACAAACCCACTTCCTTGGCATCGCGTTTGAAATGCCAGTGCACAGAGTTTGGAAACTTGGTACGTGAATAGCCGCCAATATGTGAGATGTACAAGCCCGCGCGTTCTGCGGCCTTTTCGATAACCGTCATCATCTGTTTCTTGCTGATTCCTTCCGGCAGGTCTACATAGTGGTCGTCAGATTTTTTCTCGGCCATGTGGCGCTCCTGTCAAAGTCTTGGGGTTAATAGATAATGCTTAAAGTTCTGGGTAGCGTTGCTCCCAGTTTTGCAGCCAGCGTGGTTCTGCAAGCAGTTGCAGGCGATCGTTAACTGGGTAAGTGATGGGGTAGTCGCCGTCCCCGACGAGCTCGTCGCGACTTATGCCGCTGAGTGCGTCGCTAATTGCCTCGATGTCGCTGCGGCTCAGTACAGGTACGCCCTGTGGTCCCGTGCGATGAGCACCATATATTTTCACATCCTCCGGCACGTTGCTGAGTAGGATTTTTGTCCCCTGCACGTAGTCGCCCAGCGAACTGTTGGGTAGAAAGGCATACAGTGGCCCCTCATACATAAAATCACCAGAGAACAGATAACCGCGGGCAGTGTCGAACAGAGAAATGGAGTCGTCGGTATGTCCTGGTGTATACAGCACTCGCAGCGCGCGACCTCCCAGTGAGACGACACTGTTGGGTGGTAACCATTCGTCAACATTGAGTGTCGGCAGATCGTAACCTTCAGCGGAACCCAGGTGTTCTGGCCATTCAAGAGCCAGCGTAGAGCCGTTTTCGGCAGGCTTTGCGCGGGCACGTAAGTGCGGCAGATCAACCAGTGCCAGACGAGCGAAGGGTCCGCCTTTACCGATGTGATCATAGTGCAGGTGCGAGGGTACAAAGGTTATTGGCTTGTCGGTTAGCGTGGCTGCCGCGGCGGTCACGTCGCGCAGGCCAGACCCAGCATCAAACAACAGCGCCCGGTCGTGCCCCATAATCAGGTAGTTGATGTTCTGCTGTTGGTAGCGCGGCTCAACGATGGCAATGGTTTGTGGGTCGATAGTAACGATTACAAAGTAGTCATCGAGCCAGTTTGCGTCGGGGCCTTCATCCTGTGCCGCGAGCAATGCGGGTGGTGCACCTGTACCCATACTGCCAATGATCAATTTATGCCGGTTGGTAATTCCTGCGTACGCGACTGCTGCCAGTACTAGAACAACCAGTAACAACCACAGAAGCCAGCGCATCTTCACAGCAGCAGATAGCCGCCATCGACCGGTAAGTAAATGCCAGTGACGAAACTGCTCATGTCGGAAGCTAGGAACACAGCAGCTTTGCCCTGTTCCATGGGGTCACCCCAATGTCCTTTAGGTAGTCGATTGATGTGGCTAACAACAGATTCCGCGAGTGGGTTGTCGGCCGTCATGTTTTGTCCGCTCGGCGATAATGAATTGCTACCTACCGTTGGCGGCTCTCCGCCTCGCACCCAGGTGGGACCCGGTGCGAGTGCGTTGACGTTAATATTGTGTGGTGCCAGTTCAAGGGCGAGTGCCTTGGTGATTTGCAACACGGCGGCTTTTGATCCGTCATAGGTAACTCCCACGCCTGGACTCATCGCCTGAGTAGAGGAAATGTTGATAATGCGACCGCCGTTGCCGCGCTCTATCATTGCGCCAGCGGCTGCGCGGCAGCAATAGAAAATGCCATCGACGTTCACTGACCACAGGGTTCGCCACATGTCATCAGTAATGTCCTGCACCGGGCCACCAAACCCGTTATAGACTCCGGCGTTATTCACCAGAATATCAAGAGCGCCCAGCGTCTCGACCGTTCCCTTGATGGCTGCATCTACTGCAACCCGGTCGCTGACATCCAGTTGCATGGCGTGGCCACCGATGGCATCCGCGGTCGCCTGGGCGCTGGGCAGATCCACATCAGACACCATTACCTGGGCGCCAGCCATTGCGAGGGCACTCGCAATGGCTTCTCCGATGCCACGGCCACCGCCGGTGACATGGGCCACCTTGCCGGTCAAGTCAATCCAGTCGTTGGGTGTAGTCATGACGGCTGCCTCAAGAAAACGCTCTGGTGTACTCTAAGGCATTAGTTAACCAAAAGAGATCCTGCCCATGGAAGATTTAACCGGCAAAACAGCGTTTGTCACGGGTGGTGCCAACGGCATTGGCTTTGCCATGGCGAAAGCGTTTTTGGGTGCGGGGATGCGAGTTATCATTGCTGATGTTGATGAAGCGGCGCTCGCTGCCGCAGCGGCAGAACTCAAGGGGTCTAACACTGAAGTGATGGCGGTGCAGCTTGATGTCACCGATCGCGACCAGTTTAAGGCAGTGGCTGACAAGGTCGAATCCGAATTTGGGTATGTCGACGTGCTGTGTAACAACGCTGGGGTTTATCGCGGTGGCGCCATCGACAAGGTGACCTACGAAGACTGGGACTGGGTAATGGGCGTCAATGTCGGTGGTGTGGTTAACGGTGTTCAGACCTTCGTAGAACGAATGAAGGCGCGCGGTAATGGTGGTCATATTGTGAACACAGCCTCCATGGCGGGCATGACTACCTCACCCGGCCTTGGGGTCTATAACGCCAGTAAGTTTGCGGTAGTGGGCATGTCAGAGGCCATGCACGGTGATCTCGCCGAGGCCGGTATTGGTGTTTCTGTGTTGTGTCCGGGCATGGTGCGAACACGCATACTTGAGAGTGAGAGAACGCGGCCTGACGCACTTGCACCAGACGCCGACGGCGCTGAAGCTGCAGCCAGAGAACACAATGAGCTCATGCAGATGGCGATGGGGGCGGGTATTGACGCTGACGAAGTGGGTGAGCTGGTTTTGCACGGCGTGAAAAACAACGAGCTGTATTTGTTTCCTCATCCTGAACTCAAAGAGGCAACGGGAGCCCGCTTTAGCCACATTCTTGATGCGTTCGGTGAGGCCGATCCAGAACGGGTAAAAGCGCAAGAACAGTTTATGGCCGCGCTTCTAAAGGACTGATAAAGGACTAAGGAACCAGTATGAATAACAACTATCGCCTAGAGTACGCCATTACGTCGAACCAGCCCGATACGTTGCAGCAAGCAACGCAAGAGCTTGGTGGTACCTTCTATTTTGATGCACGAGAAAAGTGGCAACACCTGCCGTTTCGAGCGCTGGCCACTATAACCAGTGATGATGTCGAGCAACTGGAAGCATTGGCCGACGTGGGGCTGGCGGTGGTGTGCAGGCGGTTGATCAAAGACGGTGTGCCTGCCTCGATTGGTATGTTTCCGATGGTGCGTCACAAGGAGTTGACGCACGCACAATCAGACGCTCATTGGCGCGACAAGCACGCACCTCTGGCCCTCGAACATCATTGCCACATGACGCACTACACCCAGTTGAGCGTGACGCACACGCTATCGGGGCCAGCCTATGATGGCTTTGCGCTGTGCGGTTTCGCATCAGAAGATGATCTACGAAATCGCTTTTACACCAACAAAGACAGCATTAAGGTGATCAACGATGACGTGCACAAGTTTGCAACGCCAAAAGCATCGCCGCCCCGCCTGATAGTGCAAGAAACTCGTTACGGGTAAGTCGTGTTCGGCTAAAAATCCCAACCAAAATGCGGCGAAGGCACTCGCACTACTCTGTCGAGATCCTGCAGCAGTTCGGTGCTGCCTTGCAGATCGTCGGTTAACGTCAGAGAGCTGGCATTGCGTACGCCCAACCACATGCGGGTGAAGGCGCCAACTGAAGCCTGCAAAACGGGCAACCCTGCTTGCTTGCCAACGACGGCCGCAGACTGTGGCCCCAGTGTCACCACGTAGTCGCCGGCTACACCCTGCCATCTGCGCGGTTTTAGCAGGTGGTCGGTTACCGGATCGGTCAACGCCAGGTTGAAGCTTAAGGTCTCGCCAGGCAGTTCAGTCTTCGCCATGCAGGCCGGCAGATCGAGAATGCGCGCCTGCATATGGGCGGCCGCTTCATGGTAATTCTCGTGCTCTGAACCTTCGGTCATGCGCTGGATTCGAAAGGGTTGATCCAGCAAGTCTTGCAGCTGGATCTCGGGCGGAGCCTCCAGCTGAACTTTATGGATCTGATCGCCCAGCGATTTAATCAGCGCAAGCAACTCGAACAACTGATCGGTTGACTGGTATGCCAGGTAGGTAATCTGGTACGGACCGTGTTGCCCTTCTTTCTCACCCCAGAAGAAGTGTGACAGCGTATTGTCAGGCCCATCGTAGTAACCCAGTCCGAAGGCGGATGGTGTCCAGATGGCTTCGCTCTGCATGGTTTCAGGCGGAGTAATCCAGCACCCACCGTGACTACGCTTGCGATTTTTCATCGCCGTGTGCATATCCCGCCAGTTATCGCGCGCCAGGCGTTTGGGTGGTCGAAAACGGTTAGTTACCGTCAGGCTGTTGGGGTCGAAATGGAACATCGACATGTACGAGCTGCTGCCGAAGCCCACCTGATTGTAGAACCCCTGATCAAACATGCCGAGAGCGGCTATTTCTGCGCCGTCTTCGGCAAGGGTGGCCAGGGAGTCGGCGGTTAACTTGCGGGCGGCACCCATGCGCCGTGCAACGTGGCCAGTGGTAACCGCGGCAATAACTCCGAGCTGCAACTCTTGATTGAGATAGCGCATGAAGCCCGGCAGCGACATCACCGAACACTCGGCCACACCGTCGATGGGACATACAACGGTCTTGGCGTGCTGTAGCATCACCTCCAGACCCTTCTCATTATCCTCAACGTTGTCTTCGTTAAACCAGCCGACGTCAAGCCAGATTTGTTTGACCGCGTCAAAATCCCGGTCGTGATCGTAGTCGATGATTTCTATACTCATACTTCGAGTCTACTCCCTACCGGTACTCATCGCGTAATTTTCGTTTGTACAGTTTGCCAGTTGGCAGACGCGGTAACTCTGCCCGGAAATCAATCGAGCGCGGCACTTTAAATGCAGCCAGGTGGTCGCGCGCGTGGGCCATTAAATCGTCTCTAAGGGCATCGTCAGCTTTGGTATCTGGCGCTGTCTGCACCACCGCTTTTACTTCCTCGCCAAAATCGGCATTGGGAACGCCAAAGACGGCAATGTCAGCAACACTCTCGTGCATGATGAGTGCATCTTCGATTTCCTGCGGATAGATGTTCACGCCACCCGAAATGATCAGATACGCCTTGCGGTCGGTCAGGTACAAAAAGCCGTCTTTATCTAGATAGCCCACATCGCCCAGGGCCGTCCAGCCAGGGTAGTTAGGGTGTGCAGACTCTGCGGTTTTCTCAGGGGCGTTGTGGTACTCGAAGGGACGCTCGGGCTGTTCGAAGTAGATCAGGCCTTCTTCGCCGGTTGGCAACTCGGTGCCGTCTTCTGCGCAGATGTGCAGCACGCCACTTGCCGCCTGACCGACCGAGCCTGGGTGCGCGAGCCAATCATGAGGGCTAATGATGGTTGAACCGTTGCGCTCGGTACCGGCGTAGTACTCCCAGATGATAGGCCCCCACCACGCCATCATTTGTTGTTTTACTTCCACCGGACAGGGTGCGGCGGCGTGAATCGCACAGCGATGGCTCGACAGGTCAAACCGCTTACGCTCGGCGGCTTCGAGTTTTAGCATGCGCACAAACATAGTGGGCACCCACTGACTGTGTGTGATATTGAAGCGCTCAATGTTTTCGAGCGACTTGAGCGCATCGAATTTTTCCATCATTACCACGGTGCCACCAGAGGACAGTGTGCGCATGCAGAAGCCGAATGGGGCGGCGTGATACAGAGGGGCAGGAGACAGATAAATACTGTGGTCGTCAATTTTGTAGGGGCTGTTAGGGTCAACGCCCGGTATGCCCAGCTGTACCGGTTGACCATTGAGTGGGCGCTTTATGCCTTTGGGTCGGCCCGTAGTGCCTGAACTGTAGAGCATGGAGTCGCCCGCGAGTTGTTCTGCCTGTGGGGTGCTGGCATGGTTTTGCAGTGTTGTAGCAAGAGACTCCCAGCCTGGCAGTTCTCCACGCGCGAGTAACCGGGTAGGGCAATCATGCAAATGCTCAAGCAGTTCGGCGGTTGCAGCGATTGCGCCAGAGGCAATAATCGCCTTGGCGCCTGAATCATTCACGATATAAGCGGCTTCTTCTGCGGTGAGATAGCGATTGATGCAGGTGATGTAAATGCCGGACCGAAACGCAGCCCATGCAACGTCGAAGTACTGTAAATGGTTTTCCATGAGCAGGGCGATGTGATCGCCTGTGTTCACGCCGCGCTCGCGCAGCAGATTGACGATTCTGTTCGAGCGTTCGTCCAGTTCTTGCCAGCTTGTGGTCGCACCTGTCTCGGCATTGATCACTGCGGGCGTTGCAGGTTTGATTTTGGCCCAATGTCCTGGGTACATGAGTGCTCCTGAGTATGAGTACGGCCTGATGCAGTCTAAGGCCCCGCGCGTTACGATGACCAGCTGCAGAAGTTGAGAATGGTATGAAAAATAAAACGGCACTGGTCACTGGGGCCGCAACCGGTATTGGTGCACAAGTGTGTCGGGCCCTCGCGGCCCAGGGCGCCAAAGTGGCCGTGTGTGATATCAACGCAGACGCAGGTGTTGCACTGGCACAAGAGATTGGCGGTGAATTTATTGGTTGCGACGTCACAAACCTCGAACGAGTAGAGGCTGCTGTGGCGCGTTGCATCAAGAATTTAGGGATGCCGAGCTACGCGCACCTCAATGCGGGCATTATGACGGTGCCCACTGATGATGAGTTTCTGGCCATCGAAAACGTGAGTGTTGCGCAGTATCGAAAGATTGTCGGGGTAAACCTGGATGGCATGTATCACGGGTTGAAGGCCCTGTTGCCTCACATGCGCAATGGGGGCGGAGCGATTACGCTAACCGCCTCAACCGCCGGCATTAGTGTGCTCGGCATCGACCCGATGTACGCCGCCACCAAGCACGCCGTGATCGGTCTGGGGCGTGCTGTCGCTGCTGCCAATGCCGAAAACAATATTCGTATCAATGTGATCTGCCCGGGCGTCGTTGATACCCAAATTGTGCCTGCAGCCTTCAAAGCACCGGAGTACGGCATGATGTCCGCCGCGCTCATGGCCGATGAGGTAATCGACTTGCTGACTAATGGTGCCAATGGCGAAGTGCGGGTAAAGAATTCTATCGACGTTCCTGGCTTTGCTATACCGGCCCAAAGCGAGACTTTTTAGATGTTTATCAGGTGGCGAGTGTCGTTTGTTGGTGCGCTAGTTAGTGTGCTGCTTGGCTGCGCAAGTTCGCCTGTATTGGATGAGTCTGACGGATCAACTCCGAGCATACAGGCTGGGTCGGCAACAGAAACGCTGGTCATTTTGCACACCAACGATTTGCATGGCCACATCGCAGAGAGTAACGAGTCTGCCGGCGCGGCACGCATAGCTGCGTACTTTGCGCAGCAGCGTGCGGCGCATGACAACGTGTTGGTACTCGATGCCGGAGATGCAATCTCAGGCACGCCAGTATCCACACTGTTTTCCGGTGTGCCAATTTATGAAGTAATGAGCTTGATGGGTTACGACGTAGGTCTGTTGGGTAACCATGAATTTGATCATGGCTGGCGTCAGATCGCCCGCTTAAAAGCAGCGGCTAACTTTCCTCTGCTTGCATCCACCGCACGTGGCCCTGATGGCGAGTTACTTGGTGATAAGCCAAGCATCGTTGTGGAACGCGGCGGTTTGAAGATCGGCATCATTGGCGTGCTCACCGATAAAACTCCCCAGATGATTACGCCGACCGGCAACGAAGGCACGACGTTTGCAAACGTTGCAGCCACTCTGCGCGAGCACGTCGCACAACTGCACTCTGAAGTAGATCTGATTGTGGTGCTGTCACATACTGGGCATGAACAAGAGCGGCTGCTGGCCGCAACTGTTGCCGATATCGACGTGATAGTCGGCGGACATTCTCATACCCTGGTCGAACAACCAGTTCGAGTGGGCAACACTCTGGTTGCACAGGCGCATGAATACGGCAAAGCGGTGGGTCGTATTGAGCTTGCGCTAGGTGCTGATGGCGGCGTTACGTTACTTAGTGGATCGTTGGTAACTGGAGCTGAGTTACCGGCAGCAGATAGTGCAGTGGCGGCCGTAGTGAACAACTGGGAAGCCAAAGTGGCGGCAAAAGTAGATTTCGAAATTGCCGTCGCCGAGCGTGACATATTGCCTGATGAGTTGCGTGACTGGATGGAGCAGGTGTTGCGAAAGCACACGGGTGCGGATCTGGCCTATTACAATCGTGGTGGGGTGCGGGATGCTATTCGTGCTGGTTCGGTGACTGCGCGGAGTCTGTGGAATGTTGAACCGTTCGGCAATGGCCTCGTTAGCCTGCGCCTGACCGGGGCGCAGGTGGCCAAACTGTTATTGGAGAATGGCGACAGTGCAGGATTAGAACTGGTAGCAGACCAAACCTACAATGTTGCGACTAACAGTTTTGTCGGTGCTCATGCAGTTCGTTTGTTTGGCGAGAGCGCGCAGTTGCGGGATTTTGACCTATTGGTGCGCGATCTGTTTATTGAGTCGATTCAGCAAAACGGGTTGCCTGGCCACTAGTCTTGCTGCACTAGACGCTCAGGTCAACTGACTGGGCGGCGTGACATTTTCTACCGGGTAGCCCAATTCGAGCCAGCGGCTCATGCCTCCGGCGACCGGGAACACCCGGCGGATGCCGTGCTTCTGTAAATACAGCGCTACCCGAGCGCTCGAGGCTTCGCTAGGTCACGTGCATACCAGCGCCACATCAAACTCGTCGGGTACCTCCGCACTGCGGGCAGGTATATCGGTAATGGGGATTCGCAAAGCACCGGGAATAATGCTCGGCTGAAACTCGTAGTCGAGGCGTTGGCGTAAGTCGATGACCGTAATTGGTTCGCCTGCCAGCCGTCGCTCATGCAGGGCTTCGACGGTGAGACGGCGCAACCTGTGACCGCGAAGAAACACCATCCATTGCGCAGCTTTGAAAGCGACGTAACTGCCGACGATGGCAAATAATAGCAGGCCAAGACCGCCACTCAGATTGCCGATGGTGTTTAAGGCGTTCAGCAGTTGAGGTTGAAACAGATAGCCACCGATAACGAGTGGCAACACATAGAGCAGTGTGCCAAGCAGGTCTAGCGCCAGAAAGCCGAAGAACGGAGCGCCCACAAATCCTGCGGATGCGGGAGCCAGTG
The DNA here is from genome assembly GCA_964611345.1 of uncultured Pseudomonadales bacterium. GTDB lineage: Bacteria > Pseudomonadota > Gammaproteobacteria > Pseudomonadales > Azotimanducaceae > JALZVT01. Next base: position 31,892 of record CAZSYU010000009.1, on the reverse strand, counting down.
TTTGGACGCCAGGCAAATACTTGGCGATCACAATGGTCACTGGGCCAAAGCGCCCAAAGGCGTTGCGGGTGGTGGTTACGCAGCTAGCGGGCTCGAGCGATAGCTTGCATACATAGCTAATCGCCTTGTCGCCGCCTTTCTTCCCAAGCTGATACCAGAGCACATCAGCCAGCAGAGCGGCCAGGCTTGCTGTTGCTATTACTGTAGTGAGATCGAATACGCCGGTTGCCACCAAAGCACCGGCGGCAATCAGCATAGGCAGCGATGGTATGGGCAAAGCGGCCTGGTCGAGAAACACCCAGGCAAAAATTACCAGATAGCCGTGTGTCGCCAGAAAACTGCTGGCAGCGATTAGAGCGTCTTCCACTATGAATCCTTGTGTTCGGACGCAATGTTAACAGTACTGGTTAGCGCAGGAGCTCAGGTGTCGACGGGTAGAGAGCTCTTCGTAGAACCTGAAAGCCGGGCGCGCAAGCGCGCCCAGAGCGACGGGCCACCAATCTTTGCGATAGTCGTCAAAATACCGATCGCGGCACCTACGCTGCCGCGCCAGGTGCCGCTGACTTTGGAGACGCCGATACGCCGCAGACTGGTCACGGGGACCTCGGCGACAGTTAGCCCAGCAGCGAGCGCCTTTGCCTGCATCTCCACAGTCCAGCCATAGGTGCGTTCTTGCATCGCCAGTGCCTGCAGGGCGTCGGTCCCCATCGCGCGATACGGACCGAGGTCCGTTACTGGTGTCGACCATAGAGTGGTTAGCAGAAAACTTGCTAGTCGGTTGCCCCAGCGTTGATGGGGAGTCAGGGCGCCCTGCTCCATTTCGCCGAGTGTTCTCGAGCCGATGACCAGCTCGGCACCGGCGAGCCAGGCGTCGAGCAGTATCGGCAGTTCACTAGCGCACACCGAATGGTCGCCGTCGACAAAGACGGTGCAATCAACGTCCGTGAGTTCAGCCATGGCCTTTAGGCAGGCCGCGCCGTAGCCCTTTTCCGCTTCGCTGACCACTAAAGCTCCGGCCGCTCTCGCGGTCGCGGCCGTGGTATCGCTGGACGCGTTGTCGCAGACGACAATCTTGTCAATCAAGCCTGTTTCGACGAGCTCCTGCACCACCAAAGCGATGCTCTGCTCTTCATTATGGGCCGGAATAACGACGCCAATTGTCTTGTCATGGTACATAGAGGGTATGACCGTACAAAACCCCAGTAGTTTGATAAAGATTTTTGGTGTCTGTACAGCTCTGCTGTACGCAGTGCTGATGGTTGCGTCCCGTGGCTATGGTGATGTGACGCTCGCGCTGGCAGCCATGGTCTATGGGGCGGCCACAGCCATAGTGCTGGTGCTGGTGCTGGTGCTGGCGCAGACCTCGCAGCCGCCGCGGGATGCTATCGGCTGGCTGTTGGCCTTTGCCGTGTTGTTCCGGCTGCTGGGTGTGTGCACGTTTCCAGTGCTGGAGGACGATTTTTACCGCTACCTTTGGGATGGCCGAATGGTGGTTGAAACCTGGCAACCCTATGGTACAGCGCCTGCGCTTTGGTTTGACAATGAGAGTATTAGTGATGGGTTTGTCGAGATACTCGATGGCATTAACTACCCGTGGGTCGCTACGGTGTATGGGCCGACACTGCAGCTGTGGTACGCCCTGGGCTATGCAGTCGCTCCCGGTGAAGTATGGCCCCTGCAATTGGTGGCAGCGGTTGCCGATCTTGGTGTTTTACTGGTGTTGGTTAAGCTCTGTGCGGGGCGCTCGGCGCTGTTGTTTGGCGGTTGGGTGCTCTACGCGTGGTCACCCCTGTTGATCAAGGAGTTTGCAACCACGGCTCACCCTGACGTCATGGGCGCGTTTTTTGTTGTACTCGCACTCTTGCTCTATTGTCGAGAACGTTGGTTTTGGTTGGGTGTTTGCCTTGGCCTTGCAACGGGCGTGAAACCTTTTGCGCTGGTTATCGCGCCCTTCCTAATCGCATTGCGCTGGCGTGCGATGCTGGGCTTTGCGAGCGCGATTGGACTGTTAAGCGCGCCGTTTCTGCTTGCCCAACAAACGCTCGAGGCGATTTGGCTACCCGAAGGGCTGCGAGCGATGGGCGACGATTGGTTGTTCAACGCGCCGCTGTATCTGCTTGCCTTTGAATGGCAAAGCTGGCTTGTGGCGCTGGGTTTGACTGCAGCCGCGGTAAAACCGGTGCTGTTGGGGAGCTTTACGCTGTTGTGGTTGTGGCAGTTGGCGCGTTGGTTGCTTGCCGAGATGGCTGCGCAGCCACAAGCGGGGCAGGTTGCCTCACAACACCTATTCGCAGCGCGACTCGCGCGCCTGGGAGAGTTGCCGCTCGTATGGCTGATTGGGGTGTTTCTTCTGGTCTTGCCGGCGCTAAACCCCTGGTATCTCGTGTGGTGGTTGCCCTTCGCTGTGCTCAAGCTGCGCGGCCAACAGTGGGTCACACCCTGGGTTGCAAGTATTGCTTTGGGGTTGAGCTATGTGACGGGAATAAACCTCTCGGGCAATGCAGGCCTGGGCCTCTACGAAATTCCAGGCGCCGTGGTGGCGCTGGAATTCTCACTGATTGCCGCCGCCGTGGGCTGGGACCTTTGGCGGGCCCACAGCGCCAGGACGTCTGCGTTACCTACCTAGTTACGACTGCAGATCGAGCTTGTAACGCTTGTTCAGGTAGTACAGAACGTAAGCGACTTCTTCGCGCTTGATCTTGAGTAGCGCGCGCTCCTCAGGGGCTTCGCAGTTGTAGAGCGCATTGGCGAAGTCAACCTGCTTGCTGCCCTTATACTGACGCAAAGTCCGGCCGCGGAGTTTTTTGGTCTCCCCGTCTACTTTCACGCAGTACTTAATCTTTTGGCTGCCAGGTGCTCGACCAAGGTAGATCGACTTGCCGAACTCATACACTTCATCCACTTGTCGGGGAGCCGGTGTGGGGACGCCGGCTGAACCTGCGCCAGAGTAGCCGCCGCCGCCGCCGCCCGAAGCGAACGCGCCCAGAGGCGCAACGAGGGCAAAGCCCAGGCCTACAGCGGCGATCTTGGCCGCTCGCAGGAAAGAAGTGTTAGCGGGGATGGCTGAACCCCCCCGAGAAAATAGTTTGAACATGCGCCTGAGCTCCCGGTCTGAAATTTGTGGTAAGTATACGACCATTATACCGGAGATAAGTTTCATGGTTGAACCCTCGCCATCGGAAGTGCTGGCCCGGCGGCCTAAACCAGGGGGATTGCGCCTGGCTAAGCTGTTGTTTTGGGGGCTTCTCATGGTCTCCAGCGGGGTCATTGGGCTCGAAAATAGCTCGCCTGCGGCCCATCGGCTGGTCGAACTCGAACGCGAAATCGCGGCGGATTATGCCGAGGTCACCCACATCTCTGTGGCGGCCCTTAAGACGGAATATGCGGATGCACTGCTGGTGGATGTGCGTGCGGCGGGTGAATACGAACGCAGTCATCTGCCGGGTGCCGTCCATGCACCTACACCCATGCAGGTCGATGAGTTGCGACGGCGATATCCGGACCGGGATCTGGTGTTCTATTGCACAGTGGGTGTGCGATCGTCGATCGCGGCGCGTGACCTTCTAGCCCGGGAGTCTTCCAGTCCTGCGAGAGCCTCTTCGGCCCCCGCTGGACGGGTGGTGAATCTGGCCGGTTCTATCTTCGCCTGGGCGAATCAGGGCGAGCCGCTGGAAAATGCCAATGGCCCGACTCACGATGTGCACCCTTATAACGCGTGGTGGCGTTTCCGCTACCTTGACCGCAATCGTCCGCGACCGGAGCTGGGATCCCAGGCGCCCAAGTGAAAAAAGTACCGACTACAGCGAGCTGTTGCCGAGAATAATGTTGCCAAGAAGTCGCCGGGCGTTTTCCCAGTCATCAGGGTTATTCGACCAGCTGGGTGGTTTGTGCACGTAAGTTGGATCGAGAGGATTGGCGACGCCAAGTTCCCACATTACTTCCGGCACCATTTCGTTGATGATCGCCTGGGTAGCTACCGGATCGCGGGCCATGGCCTGTTCCAGATAGATCACGTCTTGCACACCACGGCGCCAGTACTTAAGGCGCAAGCTGGCGATGGGTCCTTGCAGGTTAAGGTTCTCTTCCGGAAACACCTGATCGGTACCAGGGTAGAACAGCACACCATCGCCATTTGAGTAGTTCCAGCCGGTCTCACCAATTGATGCGTCGAAGTGCGTGTGCCCACCAAACGTCTGAGCGCTCTTGAACACGTTGGTTTGGCTACCACGCCTGTAGTTTGGGCCCTGAGCGTCAACTTCGGCCAGATTCCGCAAGCTGGGGCCACCCTGAAAGTTGTCGTAGTAAGTGCTGCTCCAGTAGAACCAGCGCTCAATGCCTAGTTTGTACTGACCCCAGGGCAGTTCGCGTAACGCGACGCCGTCGTCGTCAATCACAAAGGTACCCGATGCTGGGCGCCGACCGTTGTACATGAAGTATTCGCGATCTGGATCCGCGTTAAGCGCGTTGGTTGCAGCGTTCCAGGGGGCGGTTTCGCCGTGGGCGATGACATCGCCAAGAATGTTGGTGTCTGGCAGTTCGTGCTCATAGCCAAGTGGGCTAGCAGTAATGAATGTCTGCAGGTCGCCACCTGGGCCTGGGTTGTTCTTTACTATGCCGCTAACAAGGTTCGCGAAATCAACGGTTGAGAAGTTGGGGTCTCGAGAAGTTGAGAAGGCGGGCTCATCATCAACATAGAGGAAGCGTTTTACGTTTGGCGCGTTGTTTCTGAACCAGTTTTCCCATTGATCGGTGCGGGAATTCAAAGTGTTGATCAGCGTTTGCCGGGGCAGGCTGGAATCGTAATTGGGATAAGCAGGGTCGTAATTTGCCAGGTTCCACCAACGCAACCAGTTGGAGTAAGTACCTATGCTGAAAACATCGTGTGGAAGATTTGCTCCTGGGCCCACGTAACCGTTGTCGGCTGTGTAGAGGTCGCCACGCAGGCGGCGCTGCCAGTCTTGATTGGGTGCATCGGTTGGTGTCGTTGAGAACGCGACGAGGGCGTTGCCATCGATCAGACTCAGACGGTGCCGCCATGCCAGCATAAAGTGTCGATCAATCACACGGCGGTAGTCGGCGTAGCTGGATTGCGGTAGCTGACCGGCTGCACCAGAACCGGTGAAGTAACGTTCGGCGATATCCAGATCGCCAAGAAATACCATGGATTTCGCCTGGCTTTCGTCATTGAGCGTAAAGTTAGCCACGGTAATTTCAACGGGTATGTTGGCGATGGCTTGCGAGCCATTGGTTACTCTCACTGTGCCAGTCAGCAAGCCTGCTGGCGCGTCTTTGGGTATGTAAATGTCTACCCAAAAGCTCTGTGAATTGCCTGAACGGATGCGTGTAGTCGTCTGCACTTCCTGAGGAACGGCAATATCCGGGTACGACTTGTTGTGGTGGGGTCGATCAAACCAGCTGCCAGAGCCAATGGCGGGACCCACTGGATGCAAGTCTTGATAGGGCCGACGCAGCTTCTCGGGCGTATGGGTTTCGTCGTACAGCTCGTATGCGATTCGACTCAGACCATGCACCCTCAGATAGCCTACTGCGAACACTTCGATGGGCCGATTGCGCCAGTCGAATACGTTCGCTGCGGAAGAGTTTGAGCTAACGAGCGAATAATTGGCGCTATCGAGCCGATTGAAATCTGCGCGTACAGCGTTTAGATCGGCGCCGCGGTTGTCAACGATAACGTTGAATGAAACCACTTCGTTGCGTGCCCCGAAGGTGCGGATAGTGGTGCCATCCCAGTGACTGTTAGTTGTGTCGCGAGTGAAGGAGCGAGTCTCTTCCTGAACGATTTTTTCCTCACCACTGTTTGCCCAGACCCCGATGTCGCCGAGGTTAGCGATAGGCGCTGTTGGGGGAGCCGTTGGTGCACTTGACGGAGGAGGTGTCGCTGTAGGACCGGCTACGCTGGGTGGGGGCACGGGAGCCGCGGGTGCAGGCGCGCCGTTTCCGGCAGTGAATGGAATTACCAACTGTTCCATGCCCGAAGCACTGAGAGTCACAGCCCCGAGCCCTTGGTAAGGAGTGACCACATAGGCGTAGAACGTAAAGCTGTCTCTACCCCCAGGAATTGAAACAGGATCGTTTTGATAGCTGGCGCACTGATCCACAGAAGGGTGGACGCCACCGCCTGGACTCAGCGTTACGTTGCGGGGATTACTCAGTGCTACCCGTTGGCCTGCACTGTTCAACAGATTGACGACGACTTCGGTGCAACTGCCAAGCGTCAACGACGGGGTGCCATTGGCCAGCCCAAACCTCATAGGGGTGCTTGGCGTTGGGGTGCTAGCCACCGGGGCCGTATTTGCTGCGGGAGTACCGCCTTGATTAGCAACGGCCTGGAAAGTTGTCATGGCAGAGCTGCCATTGGGATGAGTAACTCGCAGGGTATTGACGCCGGCGACCAGGCTACGCACGTAAATCGTGTAATCGATTTGACCGGGTTGGGTAACAAACACCTCGGAATAGTCAGCCGCCGCACATCGTGCGTTGTTACAGGGGTAGAGGCCCGAAGGACTGACCCGTATAGGTCTGCCAGGTTCCGGTGCAACCTCCCGGTTTGAACTGTCGAGAAATCTTATGGAGACGGGCACCGTACCATCGACCACAAGCTGCTGGGGTGCCACAATGCGCACCCCCCTTATGTACTCCTGCTGTGCTAGCACGGCTGTGTTAGCACACAACAAAGCGACAACAAGCCAGGCAAGTTTCCATGCGCTGAGTTGTTTCGCGCTGAGTTGTTTCGCGCTGAGTTGTTTCGTTTTGGGGGTTATTGTTCGCAGGGCTTGCTGTTGCCGGGTCTGCTGTTCAGACAGCAAGCAAGCTGCGCGTACGCACAGAGCGGGGCCCTGCAGGGCGCCGCGGGTAGGCCAAATTTTCAAACTAAGCTCCAGGTTCGGCCAGTTACGCTGTAATCACCCCCGCAAACGGCTTCGTTCCGGTGAAGCGCAGGGGCGAGGCACAACGCAAGTGCCCGAGAATTTTAAGTCATGCCGACAATGCAGAAGGGTCGGTCATCAGGCTGCCTGTCCTGTCGCAGCGATGACGCGATATAAAGGGCCTTCGTTTGTTATCGGCCTGTTATCAACGATCTATAACCATCGCATTGAGCATTGGACGAGTTCGATGAAATGAGCTTTGAGTTGGAGTTGTTGGCGCCAGACATCAAATCCGTTAATCAGCGCTTTAACTCAGCTCAGGGTTAGAAAAGGTCCGTAAAGATTCTTGAAAGTGCTCAATGTAACAGTACTGTAAAGGAGCTTGGGTTCTGGTTGCAACACGGGTTGGTATCAAATTGTTACAAGCAAGATGCAAAGAATTGCGATTAGAATGCAAAAACTTTCCTGCTATTTGTAAATAACCGGGCATTTCGATGCCATGCCGCTGGCTCAATGGGGTCGCGGACGCCATGCTCGGGGATCAGGTTCGGGTAGAGGTCTAGGGCCCAGGACAAGGTCAATTTCAATGTCAGGGCACCAGGGGGTCTCGAGGGCTAACGCTGTAAAGCAAAGAATAGTGCGCTACAATCTGGCAATTAGATTGCAGCTAGCAACCTTAGAGGCCTGGAGCGGGGGACCATCCGGGAAGGTATCCGGGAGAAGTATCCCGGGAAGTTCAGGAAGCGACGGGCTCATCTGCCGTAAATTTCACATCGCGTCCGACAACCACAAGTTAAGTCTTGTGCGGGCGACGCCGTTCTAACAGGGGGAATCTGTGACGGTATTATTTTCTAAAGTGCTTGCTACTGCCAAAGGCTTGGTTCTGGGTAAGGCAAACATCAAGCGAACTTCGAGCTGGGGCGCGCTCCGACGTGGTTTATTGGCGCTGGTATTTGCAGCCACTGCGGCGCCTGCGTTGGCGGTCGACCCCGTCAGCGAGATTGCGGTTGTCACCGACTTGCCCGACGTAGTGGTTGGGCAGTCAACTGCTCTCGAATTCGAATTTTTGGACGCGAGCGGGGAGCGCATAGCGCTCGATGCTGGCCAAACCATAGCGCTTGCACCCGCGGGTGTATTTCCGTGCCTGCTGCCTGAATGCAGCAACACGCAATACACCGAAGAAGTGCCGACCGAAGCGGATCGGGAAACCTACACAGTTTACTTCCGGTCGTTAGTTGCAGGTGTCAACTTCCTGACAATTACTCACCCGAACGGCACGCGGTTGCAGTATCTTATCAACGCTGTCGACGAGGTTGTGGCAGCACCACCTACTGGTAACGAGCCACCCACCCAGTTGGCAGTGCTCAGCCAACCCAGTGAACTTTCAGTGGGTGTTTGCAGTGAAATTGTTGTGGAGTTCCAAAGCGCTGCTGGTGTGGCCGCCGCTTTAGGTGCAGATACCGACATACTGCTAAGTCCTGGTGGCGGCTTTCATCCGTCGGCAGATAGCTGCGCAACCTACCAAAACGATCCGGTTGTTGTCCCCGCAGGTACAACCCAGTTTACGTTTTTTGGGTTTGTGGTACCGGGCTATACCGGTCTGGGTGCCGTCACACTTGAGTCGGCGCCCTTCGCAGATTTGCGGCTCGGTTTCTCAGGCCAGGCGCCAGTAACTCTGCCGCCAGCTACGCCGCCACCGCCACCGCCACCGCCAACACCGGTCGATCCGCCGGTTGTTGAAACGCCGACCATGTTCACTATTTTGAGTGCACCACCCGCGCTCGAACAAGATCAGTGCAGCGAGATTCGCATCGGCTTTAGAACTGATGCGGGTAATCCTGCCGGGCTACCGGAACCTACCGGTATTGTGTTAAGCCCGGGCGGCGGTTTTCATCCTTCGGCGGATAGCTGCGAAACCTATCAGAATGATCCGGTGGTCGTGGAAGCGGGTGCTTCGGAGTTCACCTTCTTTGGCTATGTGTTGCCCAGCTATACCGGATTTGGAGCAGTGACTCTGCAAGGCGGCCCCTTTGATGATTTACGGGTTTCCTTCGCGAGTGATGTGCCAGTGGCGCCAGTAGACCCACAGCCACCGGTTGACCCAGATCCACAGCCACCCGCGGACCCAG
>CAZSYU010000009.1:0-22776 GCA_964611345.1 uncultured Pseudomonadales bacterium | reverse complement strand
CAGATCCACAGCCACCTGCGGACCCAGAGCCACAGCCACCTGCGGACCCAGAGCCGTTGCCCCCACCACCCGGAAATCTGGACATCCAGGTGTGGGCGAATGATGGTGGTGACAAGGTTGTGCAGGAAGAAATACGTTCCTTCAGCGGCGCTGACCTAACCAACTCAGTGTGGGATGGTCAGAGCATCAGCGTGTTTGCAGCGCGGAACGAAATTGTCTCCTTCAACGTTGTGGTCGATAACAACGGTCCAGATCTGGCAGCGGTTGCCGTCGATTTTGACACGCTTAGCCAGGATGCTGGTCCCTATACGTTAGCAACAACCAACACATCGGAGCTGTTTAACTGGAACGACCGACCCATAGAAGTGTTTGCGGTTGGCTACCTGAAGATCTTCGGGCTGTCCCGGATTGGTTGGGAGCTCTACGATGAAACACATATCCCTGAGGAGTTGCGTCGGCCGTTTGATAACTTCCAGCCAAATGGGCCTGCCGTCGGTCGTGGTGTTTGGCAAGATCGGCCAAATCATGGCCGTTCTTACCCGGACATTGCAGAGCCAATAGAAGTGCGTGGCTCAGTTCCTGTAGCAAGCGGAAACTCGCAGAGCTTCTGGGTAGATGTGTATGTTCCTAAAGATGCGCCAGCAGGTGTGTTGACCGGCACTCTGAATGTCACGGTGAGTGGTACTGTGCAGCAGACCCTGCCCGTAGAAGTTCAGGTCATGGATATCACACTGCCAGACGAACGTACCTCCAAGACCATGTTGCACATGGCTGGCGAGCAAATTGCTGAGCGCTATTTCCTTGGCCTTTCAGGTGGCGTGATTGCCAATTCGGATGACGCCGACTATCGCCGCATCGTAGATAACCACTTTAAGCTGGCATGGCGGCATGGTATTTCAATCACCGATTTGAACGAATTGGTACCAGACAAGATTCTGCCGACAGATCAACCCAACGAAGACTGGGAGCGTCGCTTAGCCGGTGGGTTGTACACCGCTGAGAACGGCTATAGTGGCCCCGGGCAAAATCTTCCGCACGATGTTTACAGCATTGGCAGTTACGGCAACTGGTCTGGCTGGTGGGGACTACGTCAGTACGATCCCGAAGCCACCGATGTGTTTGATCCAGATGCGCCGCTTGATTTTTTGCGGAGTGAATTGGAACGCCGCACTGACGCCTGGGAAACCTGGTTTGAGGCCAATGCGCCCGACACGGTGCGTTATCTCTACGTTGATGATGAGCCGGCGGTATCGTTCATTAACTCAGGTCCCAGGTTGCCCATTGAGTACGCCGACCTGGTCAGCCAGTTTGTTAAGGAGAACCCAGGCCCTGGCGGCAATCTGGATACGTTCGTTACTGCTTCGCCGCTCGACTACGACGACGAGCTGCCGAATCCCACAATCCTGGGTACGGTGATTGCGCAAGGACCGACCGAGATCTGGGAAGAAGCTATTGCAGCCTTGAACGCAGATCCCGAGCGTCGCTACTTTATGTACAACGCTCGCCGACCTGCCTCGGGTACGTTTATGACCGATGATGATGGTGTGGCGTTGCGTGAGTTACCCTGGGGTCAATACAAGCTGGGTATATCGCGCTGGTTCTTCTGGAACTCCAACTACTGGAATAACTTCCTGGGTGGCCCGGCAGTTCGGGATCTGACAGAGGTTGATCCGGACGGTGCGCAGTTCCGGCTGGGCACCCGAACCAACGTGTTCAAGAGCGCCCACACCTTCGGCAGCCACGACTTCTTTGATCCGATCATTGGTGAAACGGGAGTGTTCAACTACTCCAACGGTGACGGTGTGTTGTTGTATCCAGGTACAGATCGAGTGTTCCCGGCCGAAAGTCGAGAACTGGATGGTCCGATTGCTAGCCTGCGCATGAAACAGTGGCGGCGAGGCATTCAGGATGTGCAGTACATTGCCCTTGCGATGCAGGTGGACCCTGTTGCTACCCAGGCGATTGTCAATTCGATGGTGCCTAAAGTGATGTGGGAGCTTGGGGTTGCCGACTTAAACGATCCGACCTTTGTCTATGAACCACCCAGCTGGTCGACTGACCCGGATGTTTGGGAATCGGCGCGCGCGCAACTGATCAGCATTATCCTGGGTCAGTAGTTGTAGTCAGGTAGGTGGGGTCGGCTGGTTCGATCTCGCCACTTGCCTAAAAGTATGACTAGGACTAGGTTATTCAGGCCGGCGGAGCGCAAGCTCTTCCGGCCTTTTCTTTTTGGGAATCCCGCTCTGGGAATTTAGCAGAATTAGGGGGAATGATGGGACAAGCGGTATCCATTAACGACAATATTCTAGTGCTGACGGACGAGGGACCGCGGCTAAAAGGAGCAGTCTGTAACGACTGCGGCACCCATGTGTTTCCGGCGGCCAGTGGTTGTTCCAGGTGCACAGGCAGTTCGATGTCTGAGGCCGTGCTTGGCACTGAAGGCTCGCTATGGGCCTGGACGGTCCAGGGCTTTCCCCCCAAGTCGCCGCCTTATCTGGGCGAAACGGACCCCGCGAAGTTCAAGCCATACGGGGTGGGTTACATCACGCTGGCAGATGAGCTAAAGGTGGAGGCGCGTCTCACCGAAGCGGATTCAAAAGTATTAAAGAGCGGGATGCCAATGCGCTTAACCACCATCCCCATTGCGCAGGACGACGATGGCAATGACATTCACACCTTTGCCTTTGAACCTGCATAACAGACTAAATGAGTTAAATAGAGAGAGACAAGAGAGGAAGTCACGATGACCGATGTAGCCATTGTTGGAATAGGAATGCATGAGTTTGGCCGTCACGAAGGTGTGAGCGGCATGGAACAGGGCGCAATTGCCGTGCGGCGAGCATGCGCTGATGCGGGCATTACCTGGGAAGATATTGAGTTTGCCTATGGCGGTAGCGCCGCTGCGGGTTCGCCTGACACCATGGTGTCAATGCTAGGCCTTACGGGTCTGCAATTTATTAATGTTGCCAACGGCTGCGCCACAGGTGGGTCGGCGCTGTCTTCTGCATATAACGCAATCAAGTCAGGGGCCTACGAGTTGGGCATGGCTATTGGTTTCGACAAGCACCCGCGCGGCGCGTTTAACCCATCCGGCCCGCAAGGTGAGGGTCGTGACTGGTATGGCGGCAGCGGCATGGCGCTGACAACCCAGTTTTTTGGCATGAAAATTAACCACTACATGGAAACCCACGGCATTACGGATCGTACCCTCGCGAAAGTGGCTGCCAAGGCGTTCCGTAATGGCGAGAAGAACCCGATGGCCTGGCGTCGCAAACCACTTTCAGAAGATGAGATTTTGCAGGCCCAAATGCTCTCCTACCCACTGACCCAGTACATGTTTTGTAACCCGGGTGAGGGTGGCGTTGCACTGGTCATGTGTAAGGCAGACGTAGCCCACAAATACGCCAAGAACCCCATTTTCCTGAACGCGTCTGTTGTTCGCTCGCGTCGGTTTGGCAGCTTCGAAGTAACCGCGCCATCACTGGCCATTGAGCACAACGGTGGTCCAACGATCGATGCCTCAAAGGCGGCGTTTGAGCTTGCCGGCATTGGCCCGGAAGACATCGATTTAGCCCAGTTGCAAGACACAGAAAGTGGCGCCGAGGTGATGCACATGGCCGAAAACGGATTTTGTGAGCACGGCGAGCAAGAAGCCATGCTGGCCAATGGCGATACCGAAATTGGTGGCCGCTTACCGGTGAACACCGATGGTGGTTGCCTTGCGAATGGCGAGCCGATTGGGGCATCTGGCTTGCGCCAGGTCTACGAGAATGTGTTGCAGTTGCGTGGTGATGCCGGCGAGCGTCAGGTGCCTAATGAGCCAAAGGTAGCTTATACCCACGTCTACGGAGCCCCGGGCATTAGCGGCGTGACTATTCTCACCCGCTAGGCATAAGGTCAGGGTACAAAAAAGGCGTGCCCAGGCACGCCTTTTTTTGGACCTCCTTTTAGTCGCGGTGGTCCGATACTCTCGAGTTTACTCGGTATTAAACAAGTCGATGAATTCCATCAGGAAAGAAACCACAAAGCTATCTTGTTCGATAATCTGCGGATGACCGTTCATGCCCAATGGCAAGTTGATGAGCATGTTTGCGTTCTCGGGGCTTGAGTTTAAGTAAGCGCCGACCACCATGAAGTTGTTCTCCTGATAACCTGTGATCTCGTCAATTTGAAAAACCAGAGCAGTGTCTTGAGCTGTTCCACCCTGGACATGACACTCGGTGCAGTTGTTCTGCAGCACCTGATCGGCAATGTTATCGGTAAAGAACGTCAGTGCTGAGGGCCCGCCGCCTTGAATGGCGACGCTTGTTGAACCGCGGACGTTACCAAACTCATCGACAAACTCGATCGCGGTGCGCCGGTTGGTGGCATCAAGAAAAATGCGCGTGGCGGCACTTATGAATACCGAATAGGTGCGGGTTTCATCGGCTCCAAGCAGGCCCGTGGTTTCTTCGGTCAGAGGCTCCAGGCAGTCGCTAGTGTCCTGGTTGGTCTCACAGATCCGCAAGAACCCATCAAGGCCAGCGAGATCGACAGGGCGTGCGGTAATTGTCGCCGCCGCCCCCACATTGGTGGTTGCCAGCGCCACCAATCCAAAGATATTGTCGCGTGGCAAGTTGGCGATGCCGTCTTGGCTGAGCGTGACTGCCACCGCAACAACGTCAGCAACAGGACTGCTGTTGCCTGACAGTAACAGCGTGTTAATACCCGGGGAAGAAGGGGCTGTGCCGGTGCTGCAGGTAAAGTTAAACGCGACGTTGAAGGCGGGAAAGTCTGAATTGGGTGTCATACCAATCACAAACGATTGCGAACTATTCGCAGGAATGGTTACTGGAGTGTTCGGCGAACCCGTGACCTCGTTGGTCAAGGAATTTGTGGTTTGGTAGAAAAAGCCCGCATCCACTACCGACACCGGTGCGATGCTGCAGTTCTCGGCATCCACATCAGCAGTATTCAATATGGTGGCGAAAGCGGTCGCGGTAACGCCAATTTCGACGGACCGGCTCGACGGGAGCACCGCCGAGAACAGAGTCGCAGCGGCGGGTAGAGCTTGTAAGCAGGCTAGTGCGAATAACCCCGCAACCAGGGTTTTCGTTCGATTATTCTTTGTCAGCATCACAACACCTCCTCGATAGAATTGAATATGCAGAACCAAGTAGACTGATAAGACTACCAGAGTAAGTCTCACATTATCAGAAGGTTATGGAATATAGCCGGTTGAAAGGGTCTATTTACACAGATATGAGGTTACACAGATATGAGGTTACACAGATATGAGGTTACACAGATATGAGGTTACACAGATATGAGGTTCGCCAGGTCGCTTGCCTGCTAGCGTAAGCGAATGCGTCCCTCTACACTCTGGCTCGCACAGTTGGTGAAATAGGGCTTTAGGCATTGACGGATCTAGGTAACAACCTCGGTGAGGGTGTCGGCATTGCGGCGCCACCACTCGAGCACGATCCCCGTGTCCATGAGACCGTCGACTTTGGGGAGCTCGATTCCCGCAAGGTGATGTTCATTACGCCCCCTTACGAGCGTATAGCCAAGGGGTATGAGTTTGTTAAGCACGTTACCAACCGCTCGCCTTCGTTAGGGCTTTTGCATCTCGCTGCCGCGGTGCGTGAAGAAGGCTACAAGCCGAGCATCCTCGAAAGTGATATTTTTGATCTGTCGCCCGACATGGTTGTTGAGCGGGTGCTGGAAGCAAAGCCAGCCTTTGTCGGCATAACACTGTTTACCGTAGGCACCTGGGTTGCCTCCGAGATTGCACTGAAGATCAAAGAGCGGAGTCCCAATATAAAGATCATTGTGGGCGGTCCGCACGTGTCGTCGATGGGTGCTGAAACTATCGAACGATTCCCCGAGTTTGATGTAGCAGTGGTTGGCGAAGGCGAAGAGATAATTGTGCGGCTGTTGAAAGCCTGGCGCGAAGGGTCAGACCTCTCCACCGTTCCGGCCCTGATTTACCTGGACCCCAATTCGATATCTCGACGAGTTATTAAAACCCCCAAGCTTGCGATCAACAAAGATCTTGACCGATTGCCGATGCCTGCCTGGGACTTGCTGCCTGATTTTCCAAACGCGTATCGACCGGCGGTTTATGACTATCCGCAAGGTCCGGTGGCGTCGATTGCTGCGTCGCGGGGTTGCCCCTTCCACTGCAAGTTTTGTGATACCTCAACGTTCGGTGCCAGCGTCAGGGCTTATTCGCCCGAGAAAGTGTTTGAGATGATGCAACACCTTAATCAGCGTTGGGGCATTAAACACATTATGTTTGTTGACGACCTGTTTACGGCGAGCAAAAAGCGCACGACTGCGCTGTGTAACATGATCATCGAAAGTGGTTTGAAGATGACCTGGAGTTGTGCCTCTCGTGTAGATGTCATCAATCCCGAAACGCTGAAGCTGATGAAGCAGGCGGGTTGCTGGGAAATGAGCTTTGGGCTTGAGTCTGGATCAAATGAGCTGCTGCAAAAAATGGATAAGTCAGCGTCGCTCGACAAGAGCGTTCGTGCGATTCACTGGACCGATGAGGCGGGTATTCGCTCTAAAGGTTTGTTTATGCTGGGTTATCCGGGGGAAACCGCCGAAACCATGGAACAGACCAAGACGTTTGTGAAAAGCATACCTCTCACCATCATGAACCTGACGAAGTTTACGCCGTATCCGGGATCACCGATTTATCACGATATCTACGGCACCAGTATTCGTGACGATCACTGGGAAAAGATGAACGGCATGAACTTTATCTGGACGGCAGACGGTTTAACCCAAGAGCAGCTCAACAAAAACTATCGCGAGATCTTGACGGGCTTTTACATGCAACGCCGAGTGCAGCGCCATTACGCGCGCTTCACACTCAAGCATCCGCATCACTTGTTGCGCCTATTCAAGTTTCTTGGGCTTATGACCGTCTCGAAGACGCGCGATTTTGTCGCTGGGCTGTTCGGTCGGCGACGTGATGAAATGGTGAGCATGGACTAATTAGCAGTCCGTACGCCTGGCTAGTTTTGCCAGTCATTGTTGTGAATAAACTGATCCTCTAGCCAAAATCCCCATTCGTTACTCTTTGGGCCGGTTATTACCAGGGTCCAGGCCGGGGCGGTGGCGATTTCAACCCGGTGGCGAAAGTTGGCTGCGCGAAAGTGCGGCCGAAAGCGTTTGACTGTTCGATACATCTCCTGGCCGTCACGCTCTATGAACTCGCCATAACTGGCAAAAGGTACGGTAACGAACCACCAGGGGTGATCATGTACAGCGCGATCTTCGTCACTGGCTAAAAAGCGGTGCAGCCGCAAAGTGATGCCACACCAGAGAATCCAGCGTTCAAGGTAGGGCTTATCCTCATTGAGGATGACATCGTGGGTGAAGCCGAACTGGTATCGGCCCAGAGAGAACTTCATTTTTGGGAGAAACCAGGGAAACTGCGGCGGAGGTTGCCAGAGCCCCCTTTTTCACGCAAGTTAGGGTGAACAACACTATATAAGCACAGTCTTACCTTTGCTCTTATCATCTCTGCGCCCTGCTCCCTGGTTGGGCGTGCACAACTCGGGGACCTGGCATGAATAAACCAACACAGTTTGTGGCGACTTTTACGTTTCTGGCATTGCTTTTGATGTTCAACAGCACCTCGTTACCTGCTGCTGAGGGTAAGTCCAAAACCCCGCCGCTAGATGAACCAGTTTCTGCCGCCAAACCTATGACTAATGAATCTTTGGGTGCGCTGCTTAAACAGCTTGATCCTTCAGTGTCGGGTCGGCCAGGTAATTGGGTGGTGACCTTTGAAGGCACCTCCGCGCAGGTTCTGACCGATGAGGTTGCTAATCGGATGCGCGTAATGATTCCGATTGCTGACGCGAATGAATTAGAAGAAGAAGTGTTGTATCGCATGCTGCAGGCAAACTTTGAGTCTGCGCTCGATGCTCGCTACGCGATTGCTCAAGGTCTTGTCTGGGTGGCCTACATTCACCCGCTATCTTCGGTAACCGAGACAGATCTTGTACTTGCTCTGGCACAAACCTATAACGCTGCAGCCACGTTCGGCACAAGCTATTCCGGAGGACTGTTTCAGTTTGGCGGCGGTGACAATCGCAGTGAAATTTTTGACGACATACTCGAGCGCGGCACGCGGTTATGAGTCTTCGGATGCTGGCGAGTTCATGTAGTCTTTGTAGTAGGTCATCATGCCGTTCTTGACGCGATAAAGGCCACATCCCGCGACATCACCGGCGGATGTCTTGGCTGTCCACTGTGCCCAGGCTACCTCGCCGCCGCCGTCAATTTCTTCCACGACAAAGCTTGTTTGGCGAGCGCCCATTTCTTCCACCATCTTTGCCATGAAACCGGCGATGGCATCGCGCCCCTCGAAGGTGCCAAAGATCGGATCAACGAGAACCGCGTCATCTGCAAACAGGGGTACAACCTTGGTGTAGTCGCCTTCGTCCTGAATTTTCCAGAACAGTTCTATGGTTTCTTTCGCGCTGCGTGTCATGTTGTGCTCTCCGGTGTGTTGATGTTGTCGATTGCCTGCAACCAGCTAGTGAAAATCTCGTTGGCGGGATAGGAGCCCTGGCTCCAACCCAGTCGGACAAATACGGCGTTGCGGCTAGGAATGACCATTACAATCTGGGCGCGATTACCGCGCATGGCATAGGCGTCTGCCGGCAGGTCTGGCCAACGTAGCTCGTCGCCTCCGCTGTTTAACCATAGTTGATAACCGTAGCGGGGCTCGTTGTCAGAGTTATTGGGTTCGGTTGCTCGTTTTACCCATGACTGGGTTAGCAGTTGTTTGCCGTTGTGATTGCCCTTGTTACCCAAGAGGTTACCCAGCGATGCCCAATCGTGGGCAGAAGCGTAAACGTAAGAACTGCCGACGAATACGCCACTGGGATCAGACTCGACAATCGTGTGTGACAACCCCAGGGGGTTGAGTAGAGCACTGTGTAAATAACTATAGGCATCGGCGGGAGTCCCGCCGACTCGCTCGAACAGCAGTTGAGATAGGAGATTGGTGGTGCCCGAGGAGTAGGCAAAATGACTGCCGGGCGTGTGGATCGCAGGTTGGTCGCGTGCAACGCTTGCTGCACTGTACTCGTTAAACAGCATCCGCGTTGCATCGGAACCCGGAGCATAGATCTCAGCGAACTTGAGTCCGGAGGTCATGTGCAATAAGTCTTCCAGAGCGATTTTGCCTCTTGCATCGCTCCATTGTGTAAAGAGCTCGGTCTCTTCTACTCTCAGCTTGCCCTGTGCTTCCAGGCGCCCCAATAGAATAGAGATCAAGCTCTTACCCATCGACCAGCCTAAATGAGGTGTGTCGCGCTCGAATCCGCTGGCATGAGCTTCACCAGCGACCTGGTTGTTGTGCATAACCAGCAAGGCGCGAGTTTGGCGCCCAGCGGCGTTATCGGTTTGCAGTTGGGTGGCGAGCAGTGCATCCAGTTCGCCGCTATTCGGTGCTTTAGCAGGACGAGTTGGTTTGGGTACATTAATCGCATCGAGCGCGCTGGTGTCGCCGATATCGAGCGTGCAGCCAATGCCTTCCCTGAAGGTCGCGCTGTGGGTAGACCCTGGCGGCAGCTTTGCCGTCACTCGCTTCTCACTGTCGATATTGGTGATATCTACCAAACCATACGCGCCCGAGTAGCTTTTTAGATCTGCACTGACTTGCTCTGGGGACAGGCCCGTAACGTAGCGACCCGAGCAGCCAAGTTTTGCGGCCATGCCGCCTGCGACATCAAACAGGGCGCCGGGGCTGGCGCCTAAGGTTAGTCGCAGCACGAGTATGCCCACCAGTACGAGAGCTGCCAGCGTGGTAACGGTAATAAGTAATAGTCGTTTCAAGAAAACTCCATGGGCAAAATTTCTGGGATCAAGGCTACCTTGGGCGACGAGGTCCGTCATGCCAAATAGTAGTAAGCTAGTGGCATGGGTACATCAAGACCAACCAGCATAGACGCCATGCAGAAACTGCAGGACCAAATTTTTGATCGTGCACAGATCGCCAAGGGTTTGGCGCTTGAACTGCGCCCGACAGATGTTGTGGTTACTCCCTGGGGCAAAAGCGGTACAACCTGGACCCAGCAGATTGTGCACACCCTGCGAACGCGTGGCGATATGGACTTTGATGATATTTCCCGCGTTGTTCCCTGGATTGAAATGAGCCCGCTGCTGGGTATCGACCTCGACGCAGAGCAGCGCGCGAACCCGCGGGCCTTTAAGAGCCATTTGCCCGCCAACCTTGTACCTAAGGGTGGCCGCTACATTAATGTGGTCCGTAATCCGGCCGATGTACTGGTGTCGAACTTCAAATTCATGGAAGGCTGGTTTTTTGAGCCGGGTAGTATCGATATTGCAGAGCTGGCGCACAAAACCTTCTTTAAAAGCAACGCCTACTACAAGCATCTGCAATCCTGGTGGCCACGCAGACATGATCCCGACGTACTGTTTTTGGCCTACGAATTAATGCTCAAAGACAGCCCGACTTCTATTAGGCAGATCGCCCATTTCATAGACGTTCCACTTGATGATGAGTTGCTTGCCCTAACGCTTGAGCACACTAACATCGAGTTTATGCTTGCACACAAAGATCGGTTTGACGATGCGCTCATGCGAGAACTCAGCGAACGCGATGGTTTGTTACCCCCTGGCAGTGACAGTGCAAAAGTACGAGAAGGTAAAGCCGGTTCTGGCAGTGCGCTGCCTGCTGCGATTGTAGAAGAGCTGGATGCCCGCTGGCAGAGCGAGATGGTGTCGGTGACAGGCTGCGCAAGCTATGATGAGCTGCTAGTTGCTTTGGCTGTTTAGTCGGCTGAATAGGCGGATGACTAATTGAGTAGCGCGACTTCGTTTCACTGTATCGACATTGGCGCCAATCTCACTAACAAGCGTTTTCGTAAAGATTTGCCCCAAGTGCTGACGGCTGCCCGGGCTGCCAATGTCGACGCCATTGTGCTTACCGGCAGTGATGCTGCGAGTACCAGAGCCTCGTTTGAGTTGACCAAAGAGCACCCGGGTTTTTTGTATAGTACTGCAGGCATTCACCCTCACCATGCCAGCGAGTTTAGCGTTGTTGAGACGCTGCCATTGATCGAGTCTCTGTGCGCACAACCGGAAGTGGTGGCGGTGGGTGAGTGCGGCCTCGATTTTAATCGCGACTTCTCCCCGCGCACTGACCAGGTGGGCTGTTTCGTAGCACAGCTCAAGCTCGCTGCTGTAAACCGCTTACCGCTGTTCTTGCATGAGCGAGATGCTCACGAAGAGTTTCTTGAGCTTATGCGAGCACACCGTGATCAAGTCTCGGCGGGTGTGGTGCACTGTTTTACGGGCACACTCGAGCAGGCAATTGCCTATCTTGATCTCGATTTGCATATTGGAATTACGGGTTGGCTGTGCGATGAACGCCGGGGCAAACATCTTAAAGAAGTAGTAAGGCACATACCCATTGAGCGGCTGATGATAGAAACCGACGCTCCCTACCTTGCGCCGCGCGATTATCCCGTGAAGATCACGCGCAATGAACCCAGGTATCTGCCGCATATACTGACGGCAGTCGCGCAAGCTCGTGGTGAGTCACCCGAGGCGCTAGCGCCTGCGCTGCTCACGACCACCCGTCATTTTTTTGGTTTCTCGCGTTAGCGATGCGCCGGGTTATCTGCCTGTTATGTATCAGCGCTTTGTTGCTGGTTACTGCCTGTGCAGAGGACGCAGTAAACGATACTGTTGTTTCGTCTGCCGGTCCGCCCAGCTACGTTGGGTCGGAGCGCTGTGTGGACTGTCACGCGGCTGAATACGCGCTCTGGCAATCGTCGCACCACTTTGCCGCGATGCAGCCGCTTGAGGCGGGCGGCAACCTCGGAGACTTTGGCGCCGAGCCGATTGAAGTTGCGGGGGTAGTAAGTAGCTTCACCTCTGACTCGGGCGCTTTGTCGCTAGCGACTGACGATGAAACGGGAGCACTGCGTTCGTTTGACGTACGCTATACCTTTGGCAAAGAACCGCTGCAACAGTATTTGGTTGCTTTTCCCGGCGGTCGGCTACAAGCCTCGGCGCTGGCATGGGACTCGCGACCTGGTGGTGCGGGTGGCGCGCGTTGGTTTCACTTACAGCCCGAATCTTCAGGCCAACCAGACGATGTTCTGCATTGGAGCAAAACGCCTTTCAACTGGAATACGATGTGTGCGGATTGCCACTCTACTGCGGTAATCAAGGGGTATGACCCGGCATCCAAAACCTACGACACGCGCTTTGCCGAAGTCACCGTAGGGTGCGAGGCCTGTCATGGTCCGGCTTCTGCTCATCTTGAAGATCCGGCGGCGACAAGTTTGCCTGTGCTCTCTGAACAACAGTTGCAGATAAACAGTTGCGCGCCCTGCCACAGTCGTCGTAGCCAGCTCGCCGAGGGTTTTCAACCTGCCAAGCCGTTTCTCGATCACTATTCGCCTGCGCTACTCGATGCGGGGCTCTATCATGCCGACGGACAAATACTAGATGAGGTCTATGTCTATGGCTCGTTCCTGCAAAGCAAAATGCACACTAGCGGCGTTGCCTGCGGTAATTGTCACAACTCGCATAGCGGGCGCCTGATTCTAGAAGGTGATGCGGTTTGCACCCAATGCCATAACGAGACAGGCCGCAAGGAGTTTCCCACTTTGCCGCTGGGTCAGTTCGCTACCACTGAACATCACTTTCACGATACCGAAAGCGAGGGCGCCCGCTGCGTGAACTGCCACATGCCCACGCGCATTTACATGACCGTTGATGAGCGCAGAGATCATTCATTTCGCATTCCGCGCCCAGACCTTAGTGCGAAAACCCAGACGCCCAATGCCTGCAGTGCCTGCCATAGTGATCAGTCTTCTGAATGGGCAGCGAGGGCGATTGCCGAACATGTTCAAGCGCCGCCTGCAGCTCACTTTTCGACGGTGCTAGCTGCCGCGCGACGTGGCGAACTCAGCGTCGAAGCTCAACTAGCGGCGCTGGCGCAAGGCGAGGCACTCACGCCAATTGTCAGGTCTACGCTTTTGTCGTTAAGTGCAAACTACGTGCGGGGCGATACGAGCGATGCTATCCGGCGTGGCTTGCGAGATCCTGAACCGCTTGTACGAATAGGGGCACTACGAGGTGCCGAGCGTTGGCCGCTGGCTGAGCAATGGAGCAAGGCCAGTCATCTTCTAAAAGATGAGCTGCGTGCTGTGCGCATCGAAGCAACCCGATTGCTGTCTGGGGGATATGCAGAGTTATCTGTTGCACAGCAAAAGCAACTGCAGCCACACATTGACGAATACATGGAAGTATTAACGCTCAATGCTGATCGCACGGAAGCTCAATCGAGTATCGCGACCCTAGAGCTGGCTAGAGGTAATGTGCGTGGCGCCGAAGCGGCGCTGGAAACTGCTCTCGGGCTAAACCCGCAATGGGTGCCTGCACTCGTTAATCTCGCAGACCTGTATCGCGATACTAACCGTGACGCGCTCGGAGGGGAGCTGCTCGACCGCGCACTGGCCGCCGTGCCCGGTTCGCCAGATGTGGTGCTGGCCAAAGGATTCTGGTTGGTGCGTCAAAAACGCAGGGACGATGCGCTTAAAGCTTTCGAATCCGCCTGGTCTTTCGCTCCTGATGTACCTCGCTATGCCTACACCTACGCGATTGCGCTTAACTCACTGGGTAAGCCAGAAAAAGCGCTAGAGGTGATCGATGCACAACTAAAAGTTAATCCCGAAGCTCGATCGTTGCTTGAGGCGGGCGCTGGCATCGCGCGTGATGTGGGACTATCTAAAAAAGCAGCGGCGTACCAGCAACGACTTAGTGGCGGTTAGGCAAGCGGTTCTTGCGGATCTGCATCTGAAACCTGCAAGTCACGCTCGACATAGGTTTTACCCGCTGCATACACCATCGCAATAACCATGCGTACCTTCATGTTGTAGTCGCTCGCGAGGCCAAGACATTCAGGGAACGTCCACGCGTCTTGCTGATTGATGCGTTCCTGCAGAGAGAGTTTTGACGGCTGGCTCTTGCGATCTGACATCTTGCTACTGGTTGGAGTTAGCCATTATTGGCAATTAGCCGATCTAGCTGCGCTTTGAGTTCGTCAGCTTCAGCGACAAGAGATGCGTTTTGGCGCACATCACCGTTTCTCAACGCCACCATCGCCGCCTGCATTTTCTCTTGGTAGCGTTTCTTCAGTTTTTTTGTCGGATCGCGTTTGAATAAGGGCATAGTGAGTTCCGAACCTGGCGCACCCGGTGCGATTCGAACGCACGACCTTTGGCTTCGGAGGCCAACACTCTATCCAGCTGAGCTACGGGTGCAGAGATTTCTCGATGGTAGTGCTTGGAGTTCGCTTGAGCAACTCTACGGGTGGCAGGCTGCCGCCAAAATAGACCCGGGCAAAGAGCGGAAACTCGATGATGACAGTGAGACTTGCCGTAATGCTGCCCATAATCAGCGCAGTTTGACCTGCCAAGTGTTCGCGTGGTAACCACAACCAGCGGGGTGGCGGGTAAATGTCTGCTTTGCAGCGTAACCCTCCCCATATGTGGCCCCATTCGTGAAATTGCAGAGCGCAGAGACCGGTTAGTACTCCGCATGCGATTGCGGACGCGCCAGTAAGGGGGCTAATACTGTTGGCTGCCCAGAACGCGATGGTGGCAGCGACGATAACGAGGTCTCGTAGGGCGAATTTTTTGTAGTCGGCAAAGCGTGGCATGTTGCTTGCAAGTTTGACACAGGTGGTACGTTTCTTGTGGCTAGTCAATACAGGGCTGAAATCTAGGCAAGTCGGCCATTGCCGCAAGCGAATACTCTTTGTTGCCAAACAACATCGGGTAGTGAAACTCGCGCAATGACGCATGGAAATCTCTTGCGCAGCCCACATACTTTTGATGGTGATGTCGGTCGGTTTCGGCAAGATGGCTTAGCCACCGCTGTGTTGCCAACGGTGGAGAAAATATAGATACCCAACCCATCAGCTGATCTCTGCGAGTGATACCGTCACGCAGCGCATCTGAGACGGCCTTTACTGACTCATCGCCCACCTGATGAAAAGCGTAATACCACTTCCACTCGAAAGACTCTTTCATCGCAACGCCATCTTTCCACTGAGGGTGGGAGGCAACAAAGGGATCCATCGTCGCCTCTTTGGGTAGGTCCCAGGCATCATTTACTTTCTCGCGTTGCGCAAGCAACAGCTCTGCGCCTGCGGGAACGGGCACCAGGGATTCAACGACGATTCGCGCAGTGGCCGGGAGCGCCGTCGTGAACAAAAGCCAGCAGGCAAGCAGAGCTGTGGCGGCTGTTGGCCCCTGATGAAAGCGCGATGTGACACCTCTGCAAACCACTAGCCAAAACAGCAGATGCAGTCCAACGACAAGACCAACAACCAGACTTAAAGTAAGCGGAGCCTGTGCAAACAATGCCATGGCGGCGAACGGGATAATCGTCGCCGCAAATAGCAATAAGGTGCGGGCGCTGGCTCGAACGAGTAGCGTGTTAGGCGAATTGCTGGTGGCGCTTAGCAGTTCGTAGCGTCCATCACGTCGCTCGCGAGCATCAAGGTCGTACAGCAGCAGTATGAGTACCAGCGGCAGCAGCACAGAGGCCAAAAACGCAAAATCCAGTCGGCCAAGGCGAGACAGCTCCGGGTTGCCGGTGTCGGCCTCGTAGATCTGGCCTTCGATGGCGAGCATGCGCAGCCGGTGCTGCCAGGGCAAATCTTCTCGCGTGCCAAGTGCCGAAAACGCGAGTGCGCTCGGGGGCTGGTAAGTCACGTGGTGTACATAGTAAGCCGCGCTGCCAACGTCTGCCTGGAGAGGCAATACATGTTGTTGATCGGCTTCGTTTTCTAACAGGATGGCGTTGATTGCAGATCGCTGTTCGCTTACCTCTTGTGTGGCGGTTACCACTGCAAAGCAGGCAACTAGGCAGGCGATTGCGAGCGCGGCAAGCACTGAGCGTTCGCGCAGTGCATAGCGTACTTCCAAGCTCAAGTGCGTGAACTTACCCATTGAGTTTCCATGCTGCACGTGAAGAACCCATCAAGCCAAGGAATGCCGCAGCAATAACCCACAGCAAGAGTGCCGCTAGATAGGGCAAGCCGTTGGCCCATCGTTCAGCACTGCTTTTAGGAGTGAAGGAGAAGTCTTCGAGCACCTGCCAGTGATGTGCATCTATGCGGGCGCGCAGACCAGAGGCCTCATCTTTGTTTCGATTGATGTCGTCTTCGTAACTTAGATCGTTGGTGTGTGCCTGATTTAGATCTGAAACAAAGGCGAAACGCGCGGCTTCGGCATCACGCAGGAACTGGTGGTAGCGTTCCAGGTCGGTGCTGGCTGTGGCGATAGAAAAAGATCTCATTGCCACGTAAGGCGACAGCCAACTGAAGGCGCTGGCTGTTTGTGCCTGGGCTAGTTCTTGATCGATTCGCTGATCAGCGAAACCGTTCAAGATGTCTGTTAGATCTCGTTCTGCCTTGTCGGCCAGAAAACCGCGAAAATTGATAGGCAGCTCCTCTATGCTGTCTACACCGTACTGGTTCATTAGCTCCGTTCGCATTTTCGCAAAGGCAGGGTCATTCGCGTTGTGGCTGTCGCCTGCATCGCGCAGTACCCGAGTAATCTCCAGATCGTTCTGTACTTTGCTGTTCAGCGGCTGCCATGCATCTGCTGTGCTGCCGGCGATTCTTGGCAACACAATGCACAGTGATATCCAGCAAGCCAGCAAAAGCAGTAGCGAAGAAGAGGCGCGCTGGCTCCATACCGATGCGGCGGTGATTATGAACACCCAGCCCATGAGATATACGGCGTACCCCAGCCAAAATGCCAGTGCGATCGACCCCTGTTCTCCGCCAAGCCAAGACATGACGGCAACCAGCGCGAGCGGCAGCAAGGTAGCGATAGCAAGGGCTCCCAGAGCATAGGATTTGCCTAGCCAAAAGGTAGTGGGGCTAACCGCCATGGTGAAGACCAGCTGATCGGTTCGTGCCTCGCGTTCGCGGGCTAGCGACGCGAAACCCACCACAATCAATAGTAGAGGTACTAGCAGCTGGTAGGTGAGGGCTGGAGACAGAAAGGCGTAAGGGCCCGCATCGGCGCGGGTGTACTTGGGTGCAAAGGTCGCCGAGTTTTGACGGTGACCTTCCAGAAACATGACGGTGCCTGTATAGGGGTCAACACCCGGGTCAGCAATGGCGAGCGGCGCCGGTGTGCGAAACACATAGTGACCGTAGTGCACCATGCGGTGGGGATGCCGGGCAGGTTGGTTACGAAAGGTTTCTTCTGCGGTTGCTTGCAGATGCTCACGCGCATCACGCTCGTTGTTTACATGCACCCAGGTAGTTATGAGTGAGGTAAGTACAAGTAAAGCTGCCACCACAGATGCTGCGACGCCAGTTTTTGAGCGCAACCAGTAACGCCATTCTTCGCGCGCAATACGTGCGATTGCTTGTGTGCTCATTTCCCTTACTGTCCTGTGAACATGCGATGAACTTCATCTGCTGAGATTGGCGTATCGGGGGCGGCTTGGAAACTGCCCACCATCTGGCCTTATTGTAGCAAGCCAATATGGCTTGCGACCCGGCAAGCGCCGTAACCGTCATGGGTAACCATGAGTATGGTGGTGCCCTGGCCTGCAAGCTGAACGATTATCGAGTTGAACTCATCGATGGTGACCGGGTCGAGGCCTGACGTTGGTTCGTCTAGGAAAAGAAACCTTTGGCTTCGGAGGCCAACCTGTGTTCGCGACCTAAATCGGCGTGATGCGAGCTTTAGTATAACTAATTGATATCGCAGAAAATACATACTCTAGTCCGCGACCCCTATCAACACCTAAGGGCCGGTTCACCCGACGATGTAGCTATTCATGTTATGGCTACTGACGGTTCTCAATTTGGTATTTCTCTGGTTAGGGCTAACCGAGGGACACAAGGACTACGGACAGGTCAAACCGATCGGCGGAAGTCTATATGTAGCTTAAGCAATGTAGCTTAAGGAGTCTTTGGTTCGAAAATTGAATGGGAAGTTTTGGCCAATCTTCAGCTTAGAGGCAAAGCGCACTTCGCCCAGGAGTTCGCCTAGAATTGGATTTGGTCAAATCTTGCAGGTCTGCAAGATTCTGGGTTTAGGCGACAACGCCACCAAGAGCGCCCTTTGAGGATCGAGAGCGTAGAGAGTTTCTAGTTAACGCAGTGTTTCGCCCCACTGTCACCGAGCCGCAATTTCGACTCTGATCCCAGTTCGTGACCCCATTCGTAAGGTCGCCACCAACACATCGATCAGCCATAGGTGGCTAACTGTCCAGTGCCTGATCGACGCGCTTATCGATTCCGTTGAACGCCAGTTCTACCGCTTTAACCCCAAGCCACCGCAGTGGTTCTGGTGGTATTGGCAAAAGTCTTCTTTTGAGCAGACTCACTTCGGCTTGCGGCTCGCCTAGAATTTCGTGCGCCATCACATGACCCAACCTTGTAGCCTGCGCAATCCCGTGGCCGTTATAACCCACGCTATGGAACAGATTTGTGCTGTGACGATCAGCACCACAAACAGGCAACATATCTAGCGTCATCCCGATCCAGCCACCCCAGAACGTTTCGATCTTTAGGTCGGGGAGCTCTGGGAACCTGACTTTCAGTAGTGCTTCGAATTTGTTGAAGAGATCGGGTTGGTTGCCGCTAACCAACTGGCTTCCGTAACCGTACTGAACCCATTTCGACCCGCCGCTAATGCGGTTGTCGGCGGTTAATCGGTAATTCTCTAACGCCAGGTGAGCGGTGTAGATACCTTGCCTAGTCTGCCAGCCCACATTACCCATTTCTGTATCGGTTAAAGGGCGCGTGTTGAACAAAGTAACCCGCATGGGAACTACGGTTCGGTGCATGCGGTCCAGGTTCGGTGCGGTAAAGGCGTTTGTTGCAATCAGGGCTTTGTCAGCTGTCAACCGTCCGCGTGATGTATGTACTTCAATCTTGGTCCCTGGCTGAAGCTTTGTAACGGGCGTCTGTTCGCATACGCGGATACCCTTATCAATGGCGACTTGCCGCAGAGCCATCACGTACTTACCCGGATTCAAAAGACCACCGGATTGCTCTTGAATTCCGAATTTGAATGCATTAGGTAGATTACGCTGGCGCATTTCGTCTTCGTCCATGAAGCGCATTTGAACGCCTGAGCCAGATACTGCTGCTGCCGCTTTTACTAGCGAACTTCGTTGTTTCTCGTGCACCCCTGCAATGATGTTTCCGCATTGTATGTAGTCACAATCTATTCCATAGGTCCCAAAAACCTGCTCAGTAAAAGACACCGCTTCCTCGGCAAAGCGTGCAAGCCTGATTCCCTTTTCTTGACCGAATGTCTTCAGGCAGTTAGCGATGTCTCTACCGATAGTAGGCGTTAAATGCCCAGCGTTGCGTCCGCTGGCGCCAAAACCGCAAAACTCCTGTTCTAGCAGAACAACATCAACACCTCTGTCTGCAAGGGTTATGGCCGCCATCAAGCCGGTAAACCCGCCGCCGATGACAGCTACTTCTGCTTTGGAGTCACCACTAAAAGAGGCTTGCAGATTCTCCGGTTGATCTTCCCAGGCGCTATAGCTGTTGTAGTTGGCCATTAGGTTCCCCGTTGTGTCTACTGCGACGCTAGTAGTTACCGCCCATTTCAAGTTGTACTATGGGACAAATCCTTGCGCAGCTGAAGCCTGAATTTCCGGCTTCGAATGGGCACGGTGATATCCCTAAATCGAAGGTCTGTTCCCGAGGCTTTTCGCCCCTCTGTATTTTCTGGGAACGCCTCAATCCACCCGCCGCCCAGCCTTTTGATTTGCTCCACCGCACCCTTCAGCCCAGCGGATGCCACGCCGTCACCCCGGTGTCCTTTACCGGAAAAGAAACAAGTGATGCGCCACTTTGCGGGCTTAGAATCGGTAGCTATGTAGGCACGTTGATTGTGAATTCGCGGCAGTTCTTAGGGTGAACCAAACTGACACATGCACCAACAGCCGCCCCAAACGCCATTGTTTGCGTCTACCAGACGTGCAAAATCTGGCCAGGTCTTCTTATCTAGGGCTTCGGTCTTGTAGGCTTTCAATTGGCGGATTCCACCACAAACGCCTACCTGCTTTCAACCGCCACACTAGTCGCGCCCCGAACAACCCCAAGGTCATCACTAAATCGCAGAAACACTCGACTGTTCGCCGGATCAAGATCGATTGTGCCATCGGCCGTGGCAAATACCGCAAAGGTTGGCGAACCACCCTCCGGAATGTCAACAATCACAGGCTCGCTAGTCGGCACAGAGGGGTTGATGCACTCCGATGTAGTGGGATCCGTTTGGCATAGGCTTAGCGTCAACGGCAATGTCGAGCTACCGGTGTCAGCACTAACAGTAATGGTTGCTGCAGCGCCCACATTGATTGAAGCCGCAGTAAAGAAACCGTTGTTGTTCACCAGTTCCATCACCCCGTTATTACTGATGGTCGCGGCTAGCGCAATGAGATCAGGTACTGGCGTGAAGGAAGCGGATAGCAACAGAGTGTTCAAGCCAACAATACTGGATGCATCGATTGCGTTCACACACTGGAATTCAAGGGGCACTTCAACCGCGGCCAGCTCTTCTGTGGGCGTAATGCCGAACACAAAGGACTGGGATGAGCCCGCAGGAATATCAACCGTTACGTTAGGTTGGCCAATCGTTTGGTTAGAAGTAGCGTCACTCGCCTGATAGAAGAAGCTTGCAGACAATGTATCTGGCAATCGTATTGCACAGCCCTCCGCAGCAATCGTGCCTGCATTAATTAGGGTCGCAAACGCAGTTGCCGTTGCACCCACCTCGACGGACCGGCTGGTAGGCAGCACTGCAGAAAACAGAGAGACACTGGCTTCTACCACCGAAATAGAAATTGTCGCAACAGAGCTTGTATTCTGGCCATCGCTTACCGTAAAGCTAAAGCTGTCTAGTCCGATAAATCCAGCATCGGGGGCATAAACCAAATTTGGCAGTGAACCAGTGAGGCCGCCATTTGTGGGCGCTCCTACAAAACTAAATGATAACGAGTCACCATCGGCATCAGAGCCCGCGAGCACAATCGAAACAGCCGTGTCTCGCACTACCGAGATAGACTGGTTTTCCGCAACCGGAACAGCGTTACCTGGCGACGGAGCATTCACTTCCGAAACCGTTACAGAGATGGATGCGGCTGCGCTGATGTTACTGCCATCACTTACAGTAAAAGTGAAACTATCAACGCCCACAAAATCGCTGCCAGGCGTATAAATTAGATTTGGTAACTCACCCGACAGCGAGCCATTGGCCGGAAAACCAACAATCGAAAAAACGAGCGCTGCGGTATCCGGATCGTTGCCAGTTAGAGTGATAGCAACTGCAGTATTTGCCGCAGTTGCAAGCGCCTGGGATACGCCCACAGGAGCGTCGTTCGTCGAACTCACAGTCAGGTTAATCACTATCGGTGCGCTAGTTAGAGCACCATCTGAGACGGTAAAACTAAACTGGTCCGAGCCACTGAAGTTAGCGGATGGTGTGTAGGTTAAGTTCGGCGCGCTACCAGACAATATGCCGTTCACCGGCGCGTCAGCAATCGCATAACTCAATGCGTCCCCCTCGGAGTCGCTACCGGCTAAGGTGATCGCAATGGCGGTGTCTTCGGCAGTAACAACCTGAGTTACGCCCGCATCTGTACCTACGGCAACAGGGGCATCATTCACAGCCGTTACATCAATAGTCACCGTCGCTGGTAAACTGGGGCTGCGACCGTCGTCGGCAACAAACGTAAAGCTATCGGTGCCAAAGAAGTCTGCATTAGGTATATAGGTAAAGTTTGGTGCTGTACCGCTCAGGGTGCCATTGCTTGGAAGGGTCACTGCTTGAAAAGTGAGCGCGTCACCGTCGAGATCAGAGCCAGTAACAGTGAAACTAACGGGTGTGTCTTCGTTCGTCGTTGTAGTGATAGCGTCGGCGACGGCAGTCGCGTTATCGGATGACACAAAAACGTTCGTGTTACGACTGGTAGTGCTATCTGTTGTGACAACAGAACGGATTATTCCATCTCTTGTCAGATTTGTAGCGAAAGAAGTGAATGCAACAGCAAGGCCATCCGCGCTGATCGCGGGAAATGAGTTATCGTCGTCTGAAACCCTTGTAATTTGCTCGGTGGTGTTGGTATCTCGGTCAAAGATCACAATGAGGTTGGGATTATGAATTGATCCGGGCACGCTCGGCCGAAAGACAGATGCCACAAATTGGCCATTGGCGCTGATCGAGGGTGAGCTGCGAAATTGGCTCTCGCCTGCTCTCCCTGCTACTAATTGTTCGGTGGTATCGGTCGCCCGATCGTGGACGAAGAGGAGACCTGCACCGCGCGTGTTCGCAGCGTTGCTTACCGGGGTCAGATTAGTGGCCCGGGAGGTAAAGGCGACAAACTGTCCATCCGCACTAATCGAAGGCTGCAGGCTTTCATCATCTCCTCCCGCCGTCAAAAGCTCCGTAGTCCCCGTCGCTCGATCATAGACAAAGATATCGGACTCATCGCCATTGGAATCCCCAGCAGCCAGATTGGTGGCGGCTGAGGTAAAGGCCACAAATCGACCATCACCGCTAATCGAGGGCGCAAAGCTGTTGCGGTTCCCCCCAGAAGTTATTAGCTCGGTAGTGTTGTTTAACACGTCGTATACAAAGATATCTTTGGTGCTGCCATTGCTATCGATGCTCACCAGATTGCTGGCAGAGGAATCAAAAGCCACAAACCGCCCATCTGCGCTA
This sequence comes from uncultured Pseudomonadales bacterium, assembly GCA_964611345.1. Taxonomy (GTDB): domain Bacteria; phylum Pseudomonadota; class Gammaproteobacteria; order Pseudomonadales; family Azotimanducaceae; genus JALZVT01. Next base: position 10 of record CAZSYU010000009.1, on the reverse strand, counting down.
ACGGCAGGGT
>CAZSYU010000008.1:15895-74639 GCA_964611345.1 uncultured Pseudomonadales bacterium | reverse complement strand
ATACAAGGGATGCACCGTCTCTGGCACCAACACCTTTTTCGCAGGAGCCTTACGGTTCGCACGAACCGCCATGAGCATGGCCTCAGCCAATCCAGACGCGCCGTCATAAACCGAGGCGTTGGACACATCCATGCCCGTGAGCTTCGCCAGCATTGATTGGTATTCATAAATTAGCTGTAGCGTGCCCTGGCTGGCCTCAGCCTGGTAAGGCGTGTATGCCGTCATAAACTCACCGCGGGCGGTGATGTCCCAGACTGCAGCGGGAATATGGTGGTCGTAACTGCCAGCGCCCACAAAACACACACCAGCGTCATCCTGTCGGGCGCGGGCTTCGAGCTTTGCGAGCATCGCCATTTCAGAAATGCCTTCAGGCACTTTGTGCAGCCCATCAACCTGCAAATGGCCAGGAATTTCATCAAACAAATCATCAATGCTGGCAGCACCAATGACGCCGAGCATTGCTTCAATCTCGGCCTCAGTGTGAGGGATAAACGGCATTATAGAGCGTGCTCAGTGAGCCTCTTCATTGCACAATTCTGTGTAATCCGCCGCAGATAAGAGCTCATCCAACTGTGGCGCATCCAGGGGGCGCAGCTTAAAGAACCAGCCAGCACCAAATGGGTCGCTGTTGACCAGCTCGGGTTGTTCTTCGAGAGCCGCGTTAACGGCGACTACGTTGCCATCAATAGGGGCATAGATGTCAGAGGCTGCCTTTACGGATTCCACAACGCCAGCTTCACCGGCTGCCAACAGGTCGACATCGAGCTCAGGCAACTCAACGTAAACGACATCTCCAAGCGCGTCCTGGGCATGGTCCGTAATGCCAATGGTTACCGTGCCGTCTTCTTCCAGTCGGGCCCACTCATGGGTGGCTACGTAGCGCAGCTCGTTGGGTGTTTCACTCATCAGAAATCAGCTCTTTTATCCGGTGGCAGGTTGGTACACCTGACTGCCATTGCGCACAAACGGCGCCTTTACAAGTTCAATCTCGAATTGCTTTTTGCGAATCTCTACGGATGCTCTGCCATGGGCCGCCAGAGGCACTCGAGCAAAGGCGATACTGTACCCCAACGTTGGCGAAAAGGCCCCACTGGTCAACACGCCAGGACCCGCATTGGTCATGATTTCCTGCCCTTCTCGCAGCACCCCGCGGTCACGCAAGAGCACCCCTAACAGTTGTTCATGATCGCCGTTGGTCTTGATCGCGGCCAGTGCTGACCGGCCAATAAAGTCGCGATCTTCTGGCTTCCAGGCAATCGTCCAACCCATGTTCGCAGCCAACGGGTTAACGGTCTCATCCATGTCATGGCCGTAGAGGTTGAGGCCGGCTTCAAGCCGCAAGGTGTCGCGTGCGCCCAGACCGATCGGCGGCACGCCAGCCGTCACTAGTGCCCGAAACGCAGCCACGACATCCGTGTTGGGCAAAATGAGCTCAAAACCGTCTTCGCCGGTATAGCCCGTGCGCGCCACCATCCAACCGTCATCTTCGAGCATTGAAAATGGTCTTAGCTGTGCCGCCGCTGCGGTTTTAGGCAACGCCTCACTGCAGCGCGCAATCGCTTCCGGACCTTGCACCGCTAAAATCGCAAGTTCGGGTCGCTCGGTGAGTGAAAAGGTCGTGTCCTCACCTTGCTGTAACGCCAGCCAATCGAGCACCTTCTGTCGTGTGCCAGCATTTACAACCAGTCGATAGCCCTCGCTACGACGGTAAACAATAAGATCATCAACAACGCCACCGGCCTCGTTCAATAGCGCGCCGTAAAGCGCTCGCCCAACGGTCTCCAGTTTATCAATATTGTTGGCTACAACCCGACGTAAAAAATCAGCAGCCCCCACCCCCTGGGCGTCAATCACCGTCATATGCGACACATCAAACTGCCCAGCACAGCTCCGGACTTGTTTGTGTTCTTCGATCTGTGAGCCATAGTTCAATGGCATGTGCCAACCTGCGAAGTCGACCATCTTGCCGCCTGCGGCGACGTGCTCGGCATGCAACGCAGTTTTACCCAGCGCTTGATTAGTCATTGAGTCACCTTTGATAGCTCACTGTATTGTAGCGCACGCTTAGCAACAGATAGCTAGCTTGAGCGTGCCACTGGTCCCAAACCCATTGCCTCAAGCACTAACTGCCGCCGCATAGCTGGCAGCTCTCCGAGGGCTCGTGTCGCCGCATTGCGGGCCCACAGCATCGCAGGTGACTGCCCCGCGTAGGCAAACGCCAACCCACTCATAGCAGCTACCGCCAGCCGCGACCGTGCGCGCCGCAACCGGGCGAACCGCCTGAGTCTCGATGCCACTGGCATAGCACCAGCAGCAACGTCCGGATCGGTGCAGGCCAGCAACGCGCGGACATCTTCAAAACCAAGGTTAACGCCTTGCCCGGCAAGAGGATGGACGACCCGCGCAGCGTCGCCAATAAACACTGCGTCGTCCGCGGGAGCAAAGTTGTTTATTACCCCCTGCCGCAGCGGAAAGCTCACAGGGGCCAGGGTACTCACAACATCTCCAAGGCGTCGTTCGCTCGCCTGGGTTAGCGCGCTTTGCAGACCCGCAGGCGACAACGCAAGAAGCTCTTCTGCGCGGTCGTTGCGAGCACTCCAGACAATAGACACCAGATGTTCATCCGCCAGCGGCAACAACGCCAACGGACCATCTACCAGAAATCGCTGAAACGCCGTGTGCTCATGGGGCACGGACATGCGTGCAGCAAACGCAAGCGCGCGCTGGCCAGTATCGGTTAGCGCCATGGGCACGCGTAACTCACGCCGCACAATCGAATTGGCGCCATCAGCAGCAATCAGCAGCCGCGTCTGCAGAGTCGCTGTTTGCGCCGCCTGTTCAGCGGTTGATGGTGTCACCGCAAGCGCTAGCGAATAGCCGCCGGGGGTTGCCGGGTTAAGAGAGCTCACCGCAACGCCCGCAAACAGCGTAACCGCTGAAGCCTCGAGTGCCTGCCAAAGTTGCGCCCGCCAGGGACCCACTTCTGCAATATGACCGAGCGTCTGTTGACCCACATCTTCAGCACCAAAGCACAGTACCGAAGTGCCGCGATCTTCCCATACCTCCATGTGCCCAAAGGCACCGATATGGCTGACTGGCCAGGCGTTGAACTCCTCGAGCAGGGTTTTCGAAGCTAGCGACAACGCAACCGTCCGCGGATCGACACCCAAACTATTGGAAGGCGCGCCTGCAAGCTCCGGAACGTCTCTCTCGACCAGTGCAACCCGATGCCCCTGCGCCGACAGACCAAGCGCCATCAGGGCGCCAACGGGTCCACCACCCACCACCGCGTAGTCAAACTCCTGGTGTGTATCGCTCACAGTTTGCGGCGCATCATGGCGTGAATGTCTTTGGCCGTCTTTGGTGCGCCCGAGGTGAGTACCCGAGGCCCGTCTCGCGTGATCAGCACTTCATCTTCAATACGCACACCGATCCCGCGCCACTTCGCCGCAATCCCCGGCAGATCAGCAGGTATGTAGATGCCCGGCTCCACGGTGATAACCATGCTGGATTCCAGTTCGCGCCATGCGCCACCTACTCGATAGTCTCCGGCGTCATGCACATCAATGCCGAGCCAGTGCGATGTTTTGGAAGGACAGAATGATCGGTACGCGCCACTCTCAATGGCACCGTCCACCGAGCCTTTTAACAGTCTGAGGTCTATGAGCCCCTGCACCAGAGTCGCGAGCGCCGACTGATGAGGCATATCAAAGTGATTGCCCAGGCGGGCTGCGTTGATCGCCTCAGTCTGGGCATTAAGGACAACTTCGTAAACCGCCTGCTGGGCGGCGTTGAACTTGCCGCTCACAGGAAAGGTACGGGTAATATCAGAGGCGTAGTATTGGTACTCTGCTCCAGCGTCGACCAACACCAGATCACCACGTTTGAGTGGCGCGTTATTTGCCGCGTAATGCATAACGCAAGCGTTGCTACCGGCACCAACAATGCTTGAATACGCCGGCGTACGCGCACCTTGCCGCATAAACTCATAGATGAGTTCGGCCTCGAGGTGACTCTCGTTTTGGCCTGGCGCACAGGCCCGCATGGCACGCCCATGTGCGGAGGCGCTAATTTGCGCCGCCCGCTCCATCAACCGAATTTCTCCCGCCGACTTATACAGACGCATTTCGTGCAATAGGTGTTTTAGGGCGACAAATTCGCCCGGGGGAATCGCAGCACCCGATTCTCTGGTGCGCATGCGTTGTACCCAGCCCATAAGCTGCGCATCGAAGGCGGCGTACTCCCCCAGGGTGATATAAATACGCTCCTTGCCTTCCAGCAACCCAGGCAAAATGTCTTGCATGTCGGCACGGGGGAACGCGTCATCAAGTCCGAGTACCTCAATCGCACGCTCCGGACCGAGTATTTCGCCATCCCATTGCTCTTTGTGGGCGTCGCGCTCTGCACAAAACAGGATGACTTCGCCATGCTGCCTGTCAGGAGTGAGTACCAACACGCCGTCTGGCTCTTCGAAGCCAGTGAGGTAATAGAAATCACTGTCCTGACGAAAGGGGTAATCGGTAACGCGGGTTCGCTTGGCGATCTTGGCTGCCGGGATAAGGGCAATAGTACCTGGCTCCATCATCGCCATCAGACGCAACCGCCGACGCTGATACTCCTGCCGAGTGATGCGCGGTGGTGGCGGACTTGCCAGGGCAGCCGCAATTGTTGCACTGGGAGTGCGGGCGCTGCGGCGCGCAACTCTGGTCTTGCCTGCCCCTTTCCGAGCGACCTTCTTGGTTTTTGTTTGGGCTTTAGTTTTGGCAGCCTTGGACTTTACCGCCTTTTTTCTTACCACCTTCTGGGGCACAGACTGCTTCCGTTTAGGAGTCTTAGAGGGTTTTGCGGTCTTTTTGGGGGGCACGGCTGTAAGCGACCTAATGCAGGGTGTCTTCGGCGTCGGCATCGCTCTCGATGACGTCGGTAAACAGCAACAGACCAGCTACCCGCACAAACTCATAAAGCTCCACATAGTCAGCCTCATTGGCTTCAGATTCATCCATATCTGTCTCTGCCTGGGCCACTCTGGCAAGGTCCTGCAGAATCTCCTTGGTGTCGCCGACAATCTGGCCAAACTCCTTCAGCCGCGTATAGCCCGCCAGGAAGGTAGCACTCCACTGCGCCAGAGCATCTACCCGGGTGGCAACATGGTCGTCATCGGCCACATTGAGCACGGGCACGAAATCCAGATCATGGCTGTAAGCCACCGTCAGACAGGCATGCCAGAGCGCCGCCAGGCTGTCTTGATCGGCCAGGGAATCCTCCCCGACCAGGCCAATCAGGTCAGCCTGAGTCCCACCCGCGGCAAACACGCCACAGAGCGCACCGTGCAGCTCCGTGGTCGAAATACCCCTCGCAGCCTGCTCCGCGAGCTGCCCTAATTCATAGATATCGGGGGTAGAACCATGAAATTCGAGCGTCACAGTGCTGATATCTCCTTAAAACCGCGTCGAGCGCGACGAAAAGTGGGCCGGCATCTTATCAAATCGCTTCACAAGCTAACCAATTAGAGTGAAACTTGTCCTCCTGTTATTGTCACTACAAACATTCATATGGCTGCCGGCGAATTCACCGCTCTGGAACAAAAAGTCGACGAACTGATCGACCTGTGCAACACCCTTGGCCGCGAGAACAAGGCCCTGCGCGCACAGCAACAAACCTGGACCACTGAGCGCGCAAAGCTCATCGAGAAAAACGAACTGGCAAAATCTCGGGTTGAGTCCATGATCACCCGGCTAAAGTCACTCGAACAAGACTGATTAAAAAGTATCTCATGAAGCAAGATAAAGACATCACCACCGTCAGCGTACGCATACTCGATAAGGAATATCAGGTCAGCGCCCCAGCGGATGAAGTAGACGAACTCACTAAATCGGCGCGCATCCTGGACGAACGAATGAGCGAGATTCGTGATTCAGGAAAAGTCTTTGGTGCGGATCGAATCGCTGTCATGGCTGGATTGAATCTGAGCCATGAACTCGTGCGCAGCCAAGGCACAGTGGGCGTGAGCAAAGACATCATCGAAAACCGCGCCACGGGTTTGGTTGATCGTATTAGCGAAGCCCTGGCCGCCAACAAGCAGTTAAGCCTCTAATACGGCGCGACGCTCACCACCCGGAGCAGAGCCCTGATTGAGAACCAGCGCACAGTCTGGCCTCGAAACAGAGCGATTTGACCAAAACCGCCAAAGAAACCGGGAAAGTCCTCCCTGTGATCACTGTTGTTCAGTAAAAGTGGGATATACTCGCCTCGTTCCTGGGGTGCTCGCCAGTTGGTGTCGTCCTTGAGCCGTTATAAAAACCTAGGAGGTTTTGTCGTTGTGCGCTATGTGCCAGCCCAAGCGCGGAAAGCCCGTTAGGCGAGTTCTCTCGTTTGACCATCTCTCCACGTAGATTGGGACGCCTATGACATGACACAGACCTCCGCCTTGAACCACTACGGTTCAGGGCCAACCAAGCAGCGGCATTCTCGGGAACACCCCCTTTCTTTTACGCACTCGTTTTCTGTCTATTCGTTTTTCGCGTATTCGTATTCTGCCCGTCAGTGCATTCGATGAGCCCTCCCAATCCAAGCAGCGCCACAAGCAAGTCGACACTGCGCCGTAAGCTGCGCAGCGCGCGGCGTGCACTAACCCCCAGCCAACAGCATGCACATGCCAAAAGCCTGACACAAAACACACTGCAAACTCTGCTAACCCTGCGTTTTAGACGCTTTGCGCTGTACTTGGCCGCCGACGGTGAGATCAACACCTGGCCGCTGATCAACAAACTTTTATCCTTAAATCTGCTCGTGGGATTGCCTTGCTTGCACCGCAATGTACCGCGTCAACGCCCGTTGCACCTAAAAATGTACTTTGCGCCATTCACGTCTGGCACAACGCTGGTGCGCGGCCACTACGACCTGCTGGAACCTCGTTGCCCAAGGTCACAACATCCAGGCGTTAGTCCCATCTTCGTACCCGACGTCGTGTTCACACCACTAGTCGGGTTCGACCGCAGCGGCAACCGGCTGGGCATGGGTGGTGGATTTTATGACCGGTACAACAATCCACTCGAACGGTCGAAACCCGCCTTACGGATCGGTCTGGCGCATGAGTTGCAGCATTTGACCAGCGTGTCCAGCGCAGAGACTTTGCCCGTTGATGCCTGGGACAAACCACTGGATGGAGTAATCACCGAACAGCGGGTGCGCGGCTTTAGCACTCGAGGCAAGCTTTGTTTAACCTGAACCGAAATCCCACTCTAAACCGCCGCTCTAAGTTGAACAAAATATGCCAGTACGCCGCATCATTCGAATGGGTCATCCCTTTTTACGGCAACCCGCCAAAGAGCTACCGCTGGACGAACTAAACAGCGCCTGGCTAGCCCAGCTGTTGATTGATATGCAGGACACACTGCATGACTACGGTGGTGTTGGCCTGGCGGCACCGCAAATAAAGGAACCCTGGCGGATCGCCTTAATCGAAATCACGCAAACTCCAGGACGCTACGGCGAACTCGAAAGCATGCCTTTAACCGTGTTTGTAAACCCCAGCATAGAAGTACTGACACCCACGCCCACAGCGGGCTTCTGGGAGGGGTGTTTGTCTGTGCCCGGGTTGCGTGGTTACGTCGAGCGTCCGCAACACATTGCGGTAAATTACACCGACATCGAAGGCGCTTCGCAGCGCCTCGAGCTGCGCGGCTTTCACGCTACCGTCTTGCAACACGAGTTTGACCACCTGGATGGCGTGCTTTACGTCGATCGCGTGAAGGACCCGGCGTTACTCATGTTCGAAACAGAACTGGCTCGCCACAATGACTCATGGCAAACACATCCTCTCGTGCAAGCTGATGCCTCAGAGCTTGATTGAACCACCCTGACGCTCCAGGAGCACTCCGAAGGCATCACCCTGATTACGTCAATTTTTTTGCCGTCTGTTGCAACCAATCGTCTCGCGCGGTGTCAGAGATATACGCATGGTGCTCCTCCCTCCCTCTCTCCCCTCCCCTCTCTGGAGGGAGGGGCACCACGCTAACGTAAGAACAACTGATAGGCCGGGTTGTCGCTTTCCTCCCAAAAACGATAACCAATTTTTTTCAGGTACGCCTGCAACTTGCGCGCATCAGCAGGTGCCGCCTGAAAACCGATCAGCACTCGACCCCAGGCGGCACCGTGGTTGCGATAGTGGAACATACTGATGTTCCAGCGCTTACCCAGAACTGTCAAAAACTTAAGCAGCGCACCCGGACGCTCCGGAAACTCGAACCGGTATAGCAGCTCGCTTTCCGTATCCCGACCCCGACCACCTACCATGTGCCGTACATGCAGTTTGGCAGCCTCGTTGTCCGTCATGTCTTCGACCGCGTAGTGGGCGGCGCGTAGTTTGCCTACCAACGCCGCTCGATCGGCCAGCGTATCGGTTTTTAAGCCCACATAAACCTGGGCGTCACTGCCGCCTGCATAGCGATAGTTAAACTCCGTAATGCCACGCTTCCCCAACTGCTTACAAAACCGATGAAAGCTGCCGGCCTGTTCCGGAATCGAAACCCCAAGAATTGCCTCTCGGGCTTCGCCCAGCTCGGCGCGCTCGGAGATATGTCGCAGGCGATCAAAATTAACGTTAGCGCCACTCACAATTGCCACCAGCGTTTGGCCGCGTTTTTGTGCAATCGCCACATGTTTCTTCATACCCGCAATAGCCAGGGCACCCGAGGGTTCGGCCAACACTCTAGTGTCATCAAACACATCTTTTACCGCACCGCAGATTTCATCGGTGCTGACGGTCACAACCTCATCCACAAATTTTCGGGCAATCGAAAAATTCTCTTTGCCTATTTGCGCGACGGACACACCATCTGCAAAGAGGTCAAGCGTTTCGGCGGGCAATCGAATGCGGCGACCAGCTTGCAGCGCGGCCTGCAGACAGGCAGACCCTTCAGCCTCAACACCGATCACCTGTACTTCCGGGCGCAGATACTTAACGTACGCGGCAATGCCACCAATTAATCCACCACCACCAACGGGTACATAAATGGCATCCAGCGCACCGCTGTGCTGGTTTAGAATCTCCATACCCACTGTGCCCTGCCCGGCAATAACCTCAGGATCATCAAACGGATGCACGTAGGTAAAGCCCTCACGTTGGGCAAGTTCATGAGCGTGCGCTGACGCTGCGTCGTAACCGTCACCGTGCAGCACCACTTTCGCCCCGTGCCGACGCACCGCGTCCACCTTGATATCGGGGGTATTCCGGCCCATGACAACCGTCGCCTTCATACCCAACGAAGAGGCTGCGAGAGCAACGCCCTGAGCATGATTTCCGGCAGATGCGGTAATCACGCCGATCTCCGCCTGGTCTGGCGAAAGCTGCGCCATCTTGTTATATGCTCCGCGCAACTTGAAGGAGAACACACTCTGCAGGTCTTCGCGCTTGAGCAAAATGTTGTTGGCCATGCGCTCGCTCAAACCCTGTGCAAGCTGCAAAGGGGACTCCTGCGCCAAGTCGTAAACGCGCGACGATAGAATTTTTTTGACATAGCGTTCAAGCATTATCGGCACTACTTCTATTGGGGCTTACGTTTTCGGCACACATTTTAGGCATACTTTTTTGGCCATACATTGGGGGGGAAGTGGTCGCGATTATGGACCAAGATACTCTTAAACGCAGCGCGGCGGAGGCAGCTCTCGAGTTAATCGCCAAAGATTTCGGACGCAATAGCGTCATTGGGGTGGGCACAGGCACTACGGCCAACTACTTTGTTGATCTGCTCGCCTCTGAAAAGCACCGGTTTGATGCAGCAGTTGCAAGCAGCAAAGCTACCCAGCAACGCCTTGAGAGCCACGGCATTAGGGTCGTTGACATCAATGCAGTAACCGAGATTGCAGTTTACGTGGATGGCGCCGACGAGATCGACCCGCAACGCGCTCTGATCAAGGGTGGCGGCGGTGCGCTCGCTCGCGAGAAAATCGTTGCCGCATCGAGCGAATGCTTCATCTGTATCGCAGATGCATCAAAGGCCGTGGCTGTGCTGGGTGCCTATCCACTGCCTGTCGAAGTGATACCCATGGCTCGAGGATTAGTAGCGCGCAAGCTGGCTGGCATTGGCGGAGAGCCGATCTGGCGCGAGGATTTTGTCACCGACAATGGCAACCACATTCTGGATGTACACGGTTTGCGCATCGAAGAACCAGCAAAGCTCGAGACTTATATCAACAATCTGGTCGGTACGGTATGCAACGGTGTGTTCGCTGCTCAGGCCGCCGACACGGTTGTACTCGCCAGCCCTGACGGCATCGAGCTACGCAACTAACCGGGCACCAAACCTCCAGACTAAGCCAATAGCTTACCCGGGTTCATGATGCCATGTGGATCAAACAAGCCCTTTAGTCCGCGCATAACTGCGATCTGCTCAGACGAGCGACTGTACTGCAGATAGTCGGCCTTTAACGTACCCACACCGTGTTCTGCAGAAATGCTGCCACCCACCGCTTCAACCAGAGCAAAAATTTGTGGGCTGATCTGTCCACAGTTGGCGTAAAACTCTTCTATCGACAGTGCTTCGGGTTTCAGAATATTCAGATGCAGATTGCCATCGCCAATATGGCCATACCAACACACCTCATAGTCGGGATAGGCGTTTTGTACACAGTCTGTGACTTTGGTTAAAAATTCGGGCAGCACCGAAACCTTTACCGCCAGATCGTTCTTATACGGCGTAAACACAGAGATGCTCTCAGAGATGCCTTCTCGCAACTGCCACAGCGCCGCCGCCTGTGCGTCCGACTGGCTAAGCACACCATCAGTAACCCAACCTTCTTCCAGCACTCTCGTAAACGCCGCCATGGCTGATTCTTCAGCGCTGTTATCGAACTCAAGCAGCGCGTAGAAATTGGTTGCTGCGCTTAAGGGCTCGGACAAATCACGATGAGCACGCACCTTGTCCAGTGCAATCTGCGAAAAGAATTCAAACGCAGACAGCGTCACTTCCTGTTGAAATGCCGCAAGGACTTTCAATAAATCAGGAAACTCCGGCACCCCAAGCACCATTACCCGATGTGGCTCGGCGGCCTTGGCGAGGCGCATCTCGGCCTCAACAATAAGACCAAGCGTACCTTCTGAACCCACAAACAGATGCCGCAGGTCGTAGCCGGTCGCATTCTTGGTGAGGCCCTGGTTACACTTCAACATGTCACCCGCACCGGTAACCACACTTAGCCCGGTAACCCAATCGCGTGTGAGCCCATAGCGGATAACCTTGATTCCGCCTGCATTGGTTGCGATGTTGCCGCCTATGTGGCTCGACCCCGAAGACGCAAAGTCAACGGGATACATTAAGTCTCGCTCCGCTGCGAAAGTCTGCAGCGCGGCTGTGACGACTCCAGGCTCACAGCGCACAATCCGGTCCGTGGCATCAAAGTCCAATATACGGTTCATCTTGTCGAATGACACTACGACCTCGCTGTTAGCCGCCACCGCACCGCCCGACAAGCCGGTCCGTCCACCGCTTGGAACCAGCGCCGTACGCTCTTCGCCGGCTTTGCGCACCAGGGCCTGCACTTCTTCAGCACTGCGAGGAAAAACCACCGCACTTGGTGCCGGCGTTTTGTCGCGTGTCCAGTCGCGCCCCCAGTTATTCAGGGAGTCGTCATCCCGGGCTATCTGTTCAGGTGAGAAAATCTCATCAAGGAACTTAGGCATTCTCAAACGGCCACCTGCCGAATAGTTAAACAACGCTGCTAGTATAACGCCCCTTTCCTGACCTTCGAGCTCAACCGTTGTCTCAAACTTCTCTCGACCGTACACGTATCAATATTCTGTTACTGGAAGGGGTACACGAATCTGCAGTCACGGCCTTTCGCAACGCCGGTTACACCAACATTCGCCGGGAGAAGGCAGCTTTGCAAGGCGATGCACTGGCAGCCGCGTTAGCCGGCGTTCATGTACTCGGTATTCGCTCCCGTACACAGCTTGACGCCGCAGCTCTAGACGCCGCCGACCGACTGATTGCCGTGGGTTGTTTTTGCATTGGTACCAATCAGGTCGACCTGCATGCAGCGTCGCTGAAAGGCGTGCCGGTCTTCAATGCGCCTTTCAGCAATACTCGCAGCGTGGCAGAACTGGTGCTGGCCGAAGCGATCTTGCTACTACGCAGTGTGCCTGCTCGACACAATCAGTTGCGCGAAGGCAAATGGCAAAAGTCGGCAAGTAATTCCTTTGAGACTCGCGGCAAAACTTTGGGCGTGGTGGGCTACGGCAACATCGGCAAGCAACTGAGTGTGTTGGCAGAATCGCTGGGTATGCGGGTGGTGTTTTTCGATGTAGAGACCAAGTTAAAGCTAGGCAACGCTCGACAAGCCGAATCGTTGGAAGAATTGCTGCAAGAAGCCGATGTGGTCTCAATGCACGTACCGGCAACACAGCAAACAAAAAGCATGATTGATGCTGGCGCGCTTTCTCTCATGAAGCCAAGTGCAGTACTGATCAACGCCTCGCGCGGTAACGTCATTGATCTTGAGGCGCTGGCCGATGCCCTCGAAGCCGGCAAGCTACTCGGTGCCGCTATCGACGTTTATCCCGAAGAGCCAAAATCCAATAACGAGCCTTTCGTGTCTCGCCTGCAAAAACTAGACAACGTGCTACTGACGCCCCATATCGGTGGCAGTACGGCCGAAGCACAAAGCAACATTGGCGAAGAGGTTGCCACAAAACTCATTCGCTACAGCGATAACGGCTCAACGCTATCTGCAGTGAACTTCCCTGAGGCGGCCCTGCCTGAACACCAGGGCAAGCATCGCCTACTGCATGTACATCGCAATCAGCCAGGCGTGCTGTCAGCAATCAATCAGGTATTTTCCGATCTGGGTGTGAACATCTCAGGACAGTACCTGCAAACTACCGCAGATATCGGCTATGTGGTGCTGGATATCGACGAGGAGCAGTCAGGCGCGGTGCTGCAGGAGCTGCGGCAAATCGACGGCACGATCCGCGCACGCGTGTTGTTCTAAAATCAGCAGAAGGAGGAATCACAACGTTCCCCCTGTTTGCCAGCGACTACTTAATCACCGGGTCCAGCTTCCCCGCTGAATATTCATCAGACATCGCATCGAGTGACAGCGGCTTGATCTTGCCGGCCTGGCCCGCAGTACCAAACGCTTCGTAGCGAGCGACAACCACATCACGCATCGCCTTCGTCGTTTCGCTAAGGTATTTGCGTGGATCAAACTCTGACTTGTTGTGCGCCATGAACTTGCGAATGGCAGCTGTTGATGCAAGCCGTAAGTCAGTGTCGATATTTACTTTGCGCACCCCATGCTTGATGCCCTCCTGGATCTCTTCAACTGGAACCCCATAGGTTTCAGGAATCTCGCCACCAAACTCGTTGATCACGGCCAGCATCTCCTGCGGCACACTTGAGGAACCATGCATTACCAGGTGAGTCTCCGGAATACGCTTATTAATCGCTTTCACTCGATCAATCGCCAGAATGTCACCCGTTGGCGGGCGCGTGAATTTATAGGCGCCATGGGAAGTACCAATCGCAATCGCCAACGCATCAACATGAGTCTTCTTAACAAAGTCAGCCGCTTCATCGGGGTCGGTTAGCATCATGTCCATCGACAGCGTGACGTCAGCACCAACACCATCTTCTTCGCCAGCCTGGCCGGTTTCAAGCGAACCGAGACAGCCCAACTCACCTTCGACAGATACGCCGCAGGCGTGCGCCATATCGACAGTGCGCCGCGTTACATCTACGTTGTAGTCGTAACTCGCAGGCGTTTTCTGATCTTCCTCGAGAGAACCATCCATCATCACTGAAGAAAAGCCAAGAGCGATGGAGCGCTGACAAACGGCAGGAGAACCGCCGTGGTCCTGATGCATGACAACAGGAATATCGGGAAACTCTTCAACGGCTGCGAGAATGAGGTGGCGCAGAAACGTTGGACCGGCGTACTTGCGGGCACCCGCAGAGGCCTGGACGATCACCGGCGAATCGGTGGCCTGGGCACCCTCCATAATGGCGCGCATTTGCTCGAGGTTGTTCACGTTAAACGCCGGCACGCCGTACTGGTGCTCCGCCGCGTGGTCCAACAGCTGACGCATGCTGATCAGGGCCATCTACATTCTCCTAAAAATCAGGCAATTCTTGCGCCGCATGATACAGCGAGCGAGCACGAATGCCTTACGCAGCTTGCGGCCTAGTTGTTACGTTCTTGTAGCATCGCTACTGCGGGAAGTACCTTGCCTTCAACAAACTCGAGGAACGCACCGCCGCCGGTAGAGATGTAACCGATCTCATCCGCTACAGCGTACTTGTCGATCGCAGCCAGGGTATCGCCACCGCCAGCAATCGAAAACCCGCCACTCGCGGCAATAGATTCTGCCAACACCCGGGTGCCTTCGCCAAACTGATCAAATTCAAAGACCCCGACCGGTCCATTCCAGATTATGGTACCAGCACCTTTCAGGCGTTCACCAAACTGGCGTGCGGTCTCAGGACCAATGTCCAGAATCATCTCTTCATTGCCCACCTCGCTCACCAATCGCACGGTGGCCGTCGCAGACTCCGCAAACTCAGGCGCGGTCATGACATCAACAGGCAGCGGAATTTCGGTCAAACCAGCGATCCGCTTGGCGGCATCCACCAGGTCTGCTTCATGCAGCGATGCACCCACCGGGTGACCGGCCGCCGCGAGAAACGTGTTGGCAATACCGCCGCCAACTATGATCTGGTCAGCCACTGCAGCCAGCGACTCAAGCACTTCCAGCTTGGTAGATACTTTAGAACCGCCAACAATGGCAATCACTGGTTTTTTAGGGGTTTTTAGCGCCTTTTCCAACGCCTCCAGCTCACCGGCTAACAACAATCCTGCACAGGCTTGTGGCGCAAATTTTGCCACACCATGAGTCGATGCATGCGCACGATGCGCAGTGCCAAAGGCATCCATCACATAGATGTCGCATAATGCAGCCAACGACTGAGCAAGCTGATCGTCGTTTTTCTTCTCGCCGACATTGAAGCGAATGTTCTCCAGCAGGGCGATTTCGCCCGCGCCAATCGCTGGCGTATGAGTTTGCCAATCGGCAATCAGCGGTACCTCGCAACCCAGCAACTCACCGAGTCGGGTAGCAACGGGCTGCAACGAGAATTCTGCAGCGAACTCACCCTCGGTCGGACGTCCCAGGTGTGACATGACAAGCAGGCGGGCCCCCGATTCAAGCGCAAGCTTAAGGGTTGGCACCGCGGCACGGATGCGGGCATCGCTGGTTACCACACCGTCTTTGACAGGGACGTTCAGATCTTCACGAATAAGCACCCGGGCGCCCTTTAGGGTGCCGGCCTTCGCTGCTTCGCTCATGAGGGCAATGGTCATTGTTCTACCGCCTGTTTAGTACGCACAATCAGTCGGTACAACCTACTTCATTCAGGCTGGAGCATCAGCTCCCAGTGGCTTTTTTTGTGATGAACGCAGCACCTCCCGGGCCCGGGTCAGCACGTTTGCGGCATTGATACCAAGTGTGTCGAGCGCCACATCACCGGGCGCTGAGACCCCAAAAGAGTCGATGCCGACCACAGCTCCATCAAGACCGGTGAAGCGATACCAGTAATCTGGGTGACCGGCCTCAACCGCAAGGCGAGCGCGACACTGCGCGGGCAGCACCGCTTCGCGGTAATCGGCGTCCTGGCGCATAAATTCCTCTACGCACGGCATAGACACTACCCGGGCACCAATCCCTTCAGCTGCCAGCGTATCAGCAGCAGCCATGGCCAGCTCAACCTCAGAGCCGGTGGCCAGCAAGACGATATCAAGCGCGCCAGCTGTCGGCTCCCGGCGCAGTACATAACCGCCCCGTGCAATTGCCTCAAAGGTCTGTGCATCGCGAGTCTGCTGTTGCGTATTCTGCCGCGTAAAAATCAGCGCCGTCGGGCCATCGCTGCGAGCGATGGCTGCCCGCCAGGCAAAGGCACTCTCTACCGTGTCGCAGGGTCGCCAGGTCGACAGATTGGGGGTCGTGCGCAGATTGGTGAGCTGCTCAATCGGCTGGTGGGTTGGGCCATCTTCGCCAACAGCCACGGAATCGTGGGTGTAGACGAAGATATTGCGCAGCTCCATCAAAGCCGCCAATCGAACCGCGTTACGGGCGTACTCCATAAAGACCAAAAAAGTACCCGTGAATGGCACAAAGCCGCCGTGCAGCGCCATGCCATTGGCAATGGCCGTCATGCCAAACTCGCGCACGCCGAAGCTTAAATAGCGGGACTCATCAGCCCCCTGCCACTTGGTCAGATTCGAGCCGGTCAGATCCGCGGAGCCACCAAAGAGTTCATCGAGACCAGGCGCCAGGGCGTTAATGCAGGCCTGGGACGACTTGCGGGTCGCCAATGGCTTAAGCTCTTCCTGTGCCCGCTCGGCAAGATGCATAAGGGCGCTGTCCCATTGGGCTGGCAGGCCGCCCGACATGCGTCGTTCCAGAGCATCTGCGAGTTGTGGAAACGCGGTCCGGTAGGCGGCGAATGCGTCATTCCAGGCACTTTGGGCAGCAGCGCCCGCTGGGCGGCAATCCCAGTGATCGTAAATGTGCTGGGGAATTTCGAACGCCTCGTAGCCCCAGTTCAGGCGCTTGCGAGTAGCGGCAATCTCATCCGCACCCAATGGCGCACCATGCGCTGAAGCAGTGCCAGCCTTGGCGGGCGAGCCAAAACCGATGGTCGTCCGGGTGCAAATCAGCACGGGTGCCGATTCATCATCACAGGCAAGTGCCAACGCCTTGGCGACGGCATCCTGATCGTGGCCGTCGACGTCACGAATAACCCGCCAGCCATAGGCTTCGAAGCGGGCAGGCACATCCTCTGAGAACCAGCCGTCCGTCGCGCCATCGATAGAGATGCCATTGTCATCCCAGATAACCTTGAGCTTACCCAGCTGTTCGTGCCCGGCAAACGAGGCCACCTCGTGGGAGATGCCTTCCATCAGGCAGCCATCACCGACAAAGACCCAGGTACGGTGATCAATAATCTCATGCCCAGGCCGGTTAAACTCGGCAGCCAGACGCTGCTCCGCCAGCGCCATGCCAACCGCATTGGCAATGCCCTGTCCGAGTGGTCCCGTGGTGGTTTCCACACCCGGACAGACACCCGATTCGGGGTGACCGGCTGTTTTGGAATGCAATTGTCGAAACGCCTTGATCTCAGCCATCGACAGGTCATAACCGGACAGATGCAGCATGCTATAGAGCAGCATGGAACCGTGACCATTCGACAACACAAAGCGATCCCGGTTGTGCCAGTTCGGGTCAGCAGGGTTGTGGCGTAAAAAGTTGCGCCACATGACGTCTGCCACATCAGCCATGCCCATGGGTGCGCCCGGGTGACCTGAGTTAGCCGCCTGTACCGCATCCATCGCCAGTGCTCGAATCGCATTAGCGCCGTCGCTGCCTGAACCAACCTGCGCCGAAACACTCTTTGAATTAGCGTCAGATGCGCTCATTGGGCCCCCAATTTGACTCAAATATCATGTTAGAACCGCTCCCCGATCGATCACGTTGGCGTGTCGCATAGACACCTTGAATAAACGTTTAGAAATGCAGCTTGTATGTCTCGCAACGCAATTGTCCGGTCTTAACGACACGCCTGCAAACAGTTTTACCAACTCAATCGCCTGCCTAGCGTACAGGGTGACAATGGCCAATTGCCCAACTGAAATGAATCTACTTCAGCTTGTACTTAAGAGCTGCACAGGTGCCCCGCATGATCTGGATCCATGATCTGGGTTAGACTGACCAGCTAGCTTGAATTGACTACCAATGAGGAACTACACGATGAGCGACTACGGCTTATTCACATCCGAGTCTGTTTCTGAGGGTCATCCCGACAAAGTCGCTGACCAGGTATCAGACGCCATCGTGGATGCGATGCTGGCACAGGACCCCGACTCACGCGTTGCCTGCGAAACACTAATTAAGACCGGTATTGTGGTTGTCGCTGGCGAAGTTCGCTCCAACGCCACCGTCGACATTGACGCCATTGTGCGCAAAACCGTCGGCGAAATTGGTTACGACAGCGCAGAACTCGGCTTCGATGCCGACGACTGTACGGTAGTCAACGCACTCGGTCAGCAGTCCGTCGACATTGCGGTTGGCGTCGACGAAGCCAGTGAGAAAGAACAGGGCGCCGGCGACCAGGGCCTGATGTTTGGTTACGCAACCGACGAAACTGATGTGCTCATGCCCGCCCCGATCACCTATTCGCATCGGCTGGTTAAGCAACAGGCTGACATGCGTCGCTCGTCACTCAAGTTTCTGCGCCCCGATGCCAAGAGCCAGCTAACCTTCAGCTATGACGCCGCTGGCAAACCTGTTGGTGTTGAAGCGGTAGTTCTGTCTACTCAACACGATCCGGACGTCACCAATGAGCAGCTCCACGAAGCCGTGATGGAAGAGGTGATTAAGCCCGTCATCCCCGGTAACTGGATGACAAAAGACACCAAGGTATACATCAACCCAACGGGCAAGTTTGTCATCGGTGGCCCGGTGGGCGACTGCGGCCTCACCGGTCGCAAGATCATCGTTGACACCTATGGTGGCATGGCGCGTCACGGCGGCGGTGCCTTCTCAGGCAAAGACCCCAGCAAGGTCGACCGCTCCGCGGCCTATGCCGGCCGCTATGTTGCCAAGAACCTTGTCGCTGCCGGGCTCGCCGAACGGGTGGAAATCCAGGTGAGCTACGCGATTGGCGTGGCTGAGCCCACCTCCATCAGCCTGAATACCTTTGGCACCGGAAAATTGTCCGACGAGAAGATCATTCAACTTGTCCGTGAGCACTTTGATTTGCGACCCAAGGGCCTGATTGCGATGCTGGACCTCAAACGCCCCATCTATCAACCCACCGCAGCCTACGGGCATTTCGGACGCACCGAAAGTGAGTTTAGCTGGGAGCGCACAGACAAGGCTGAAGCTCTGGCGGCGGCAATATAGCTGCTGAGCGGCCTTAACTGGGTAACGACTAAAACCATAGCAGAGACCAATCGAGTACAGCATGTCCGCCGCGAACGCCGTCGATCTTAGTTTCGAGTTTTTTCCACCCCGCAATGAGAGCGGCGAGGCTGGTCTCGAGAAAACCGTCGAGGCGCTGCGCGAATTGCGCCCGGACTACTGTTCAGTGACCTACGGCGCAGGCGGTTCTACGCGCGACGGCACGATGAAAACGGTGTGCAAGATTCAATCGATTGGGGTCGATACTGCTGCTCATCTATCGATGGGTGACGAGTCGAAAGAGAACATTGGCTCTATGCTCGGCGAATACAGCACTGCAGGTGTTCGCCGCATAGTCGCGTTGCGCGGCGACGCTGCCAGCGGCATGGGTGGTCCATCAACACAGTATGCGGAACAACTGGTGCGCTTTATCCGCGACCACTCTGGCGATCACTTCCACGTCACTGTTGCTGCCTACCCCGAGACGCACCCCGACGCTTCGAGCCCCGAGACTGACCTCGCATTTTTTAAGCGCAAAGTAGATGCAGGTGCAGACGCGGCAATCACCCAGTATTTCTATAACCCTTCCGCATACTATGACTTTGTCGAACGCGCCCAGGCCGCTGGCATTAACGTGCCAATCATTCCGGGCATCATGCCTATTACCAATTATCAGTCGCTGGCACGCTTTTCCGAGCGGGCCGGCGCCGACATACCGCGCTGGCTAAGCAAGCGCCTGCAAAGTCTTGAGAACGATTCTGCGGGCCTGCAGGAGTTTGGCCTGCAGGTGGTAAGCAAACTCTGCGAAGAACTCATTGCCAACGGCGCGCCCGGATTGCATTTCTATACTTTGAATCGCGCCAAAGCGACAAAGTCTATTGTGCACAACCTGGGTTTGCGTAAGGCCACCGGTTAGTCGCGCAATGGCATCTCGCCATCGCCTGTTTGTTGATCAACCCCTCACACCCAACTCGAACATTGTCCTTGACGCCGATGCCAGCCACTATCTGGCGCGGGTTCTCCGACTACGCCCAGGCGCCCAGGTAGAACTCTTCAACGGGGATGGCTATAACTACGCATCCACCTTAACCGACGCAAACAAAAATGCTGCAGAGCTTCTGCTCGCCGAACGCTCGGCACACCCAGCGGCAAACCCAAAGTTGCATCTTGCTATCGGTTTGCTTAAGGGCGACAAGCTCGATTACGTACTGCAGAAAGCGACGGAGCTCGATGTGGCTAGCGTGTACCTGCTAACCACGCAGCGCAGCGAACTGAAGCTGTCAGGGAAGCGGCTGACGAACCGCCTCACCCACTGGAGTCGCATTGTGCGGAGCGCGTGTGAGCAGTCGGGGCGCACCAACATTCCCAAGCTGTACGCTCCCACAAGTATTAGGGCAGTACTCGACCAAACCATTGGCATGCAAGGTTATTTTCTGGAACCAAGTGCCGAACCCGGCGAACTGCAGGTTCGTACTAGCGATGTTTGTTTGTTTACCGGCCCGGAGGGAGGATTCTCGCCAGCAGAACTGGAGTTATTGGCAATCAGCTGCACCGGCGTGCAATTGGGTGAACTGGTTCTGCGCGCAGAAACCGCACCGCTGGTTGGGTTGGCGTTAGCTGGCGCCGCAAGGCGTGCTAGACACCTCGCAGAGCAACGTTAGGACGCACGTTGGCAAGTTGGTCTTCTACGTAACCGAGATTCGGAACACGGAGCTGCTCAGTACCTAGCTTCATGGCCGCTGACTCTGCAACACCAAGGTGAGTCTGCTCCGCTACTATATCTTCTTCCCCGACCTGCAGCATACGCGGCAAGCCATCCGTCGCAATCGCATAAAATGCCTGGCTATGCACAGAACGGCAACGGTTCATAACCGCAACACATGGGTTCTGTTGAGCTGCCTCTCGCGCCGGCTCATCGGTGGCACCATTAATTTTTTCGAACCGAACCACCGGGATCGCATCACCGCGCCAGGGAAAAGTACCCAGCAACCAGTCAGGAGAGTCAGCAACTTCCCTAATACGCCGCCATGGCAGTATTTCAGCTACACACACACTCGGCACCACTAACCCAAGCCGCCCGATGGGCAGCAGCAGGCAGTTTATGTCGGAACCAAGTTCTTCCGCGATTATCATGCTTCTCGCTCTAACTCTGCTTGACAAGCTCGTCGATGACTTCGAGCAATTCGTTTTCCTGGAACGGCTTACCAAGGAAGTGATTAACCCCAAGCTCGCGAGCACGCTCTCTGTGTTTCTCACCGGTACGAGAGCTGATCATAACAATCGGTAGATCAGCCAATCGCTCATCACGACGAACCTGACGCGCCACTTCAAAGCCATCCATCCGCGGCATCTCGATATCCAGCAAAACAATATCGGGCTTGCGCTCTTGCAAAACTGACACAGCTTCCACGCCATCTTTCGCGGTCATGACATTCATACCCTGACGCTCAAGTAGCCGCGAGGTGACTTTACGCACCGTCACTGAATCATCAACAACGAGAACACTGCGCTCTTCTTCAGCAGCGCTGGGGGCTTTCGTCTGATCAATGAACCCTGCTCCGCGAGTGCGCATGAGTGATAGTAGGTCGAGAATGATCACGACACTGCCATCACCAAGAATAGTCGCACCAGATATGCCACCAACGCCCGCAAACTGTGGTCCGAGACTTTTAACTACAATCTCACGACTGCCTTGTACATCATCAACGTGCACAGCTACAGCCTGATCGCCAGAGCGAATCAATACTAGAGGAACAGATACCTGCTCGGGCCGGGCAACGTATTCGCGTCCGAGATAACCACCAAGATAACGAACTCGATAGGGTACGCCGGCGTACTCGAAAGCTTGGCCTTGAGGTCCGTAGTGTCTGGTCAAATCATCGCTCGACAGTAGCACGATGCCCTCGATGGTATTGAGTGGAATCGCGTACTGATCTTCGCCCAAAGTAACCATAAGCGCCCGGTTAACAGAGACTGTGAAGGGCAGCCGTACAGTAAAGGTTGTACCTCGACCTGGAGTAGAGCTAATGCTTATATTGCCGCCCAACTGTTTTACTTCGCTATGAACAACATCCATACCAACGCCACGCCCTGAAATCTGGGTGAGCGACTTGGCAGTTGTGAAGCCAGGCGCCAACACAAACCCAAGCACCTGTTCATCACTCAGCGCTGCGTCGGCGGCCATTAGACCACGCTCCACGGCCTTGGCACGTACGGACTCAACATCAATGCCGGCGCCGTCGTCGGTAATCTCCAGCACAACATCGCCGCCTTCGCGTGACAGCTTGAGGCTGATATGGCCAATGCTCGGCTTGCCAAAGCTATGTCGTAACTCCTGGCTTTCAATGCCGTGATCGATTGCATTTCGTAGCATGTGCTCCAACGGTGGAACCATGCGCTCCAGGACGTTTCGGTCCAGCTCGCCTTCCGCGTTGTAAGCCTGAAACTCTACCTGTTTGTCGAGATCACGAGAGACCTGGCGAACAATACGTCGCAACCGCGGCATCAGTCGGCTGAATGGCACCATGCGAGTGCGCATCAACCCTTCCTGCAGTTCGGTGTTCAATCGCGACTGCTGTAGCAACAAGGTCTCAGACTCTCTGGCGCGGTAACGCAGAGTCTCTTTCAGATCCATCATGTCGGTAGCGCTTTCTGTTAGCGACCGGGTTAACTGCTGCAGTTGGGAATATCGATCCATTTCGAGGGGATCAAAGTCTTCGTAGGCTGGGCCATTCGCACGCTCGACCCGTGAAGACACTCTGGTTTCAGTTTCAAGCTCGAGGCGACGCAATTGCTCGCGTACGCGCTCGATAGTCGTTTCCATCTCTTCAAGCGCACTGCCAAAATCATTAATACCCTGCTCAACACGAGCTCGCACAATGCTGCTCTCACCAGCAAGGTTCACCAGGTCTTCCAATAGAGTTGCAGAAACTCGCACCATTTCTTGCGAGTTACGCGAACGATCTTCCTCCGCCGAACTATCCGCTGTTGGCGTTTCCGACCGCACAGACTCTGTTTGGGCCTGCTCTTGTTGGGCAGGCGTAGAGTCACTCTCAGTCGTTGCTAACCCAGCGGCCGCAAAGCCACTCACAATGGCAGCACCGGCCAACACTTCCACCTCTGAGGTATCGGAGGTATCGGAGGTATCGGCAGCTTCTGGGGTTTCAGATGATTCGAACGACTCGCGCAGGCTCTGGGTGTCAGTCGTCAACTCAGCAGGGTCTTGTACGTCAGCCGCCACGACTTCTGCAGATGCTGTCGGGTCATGTTCACCTGACTCAGTAGCCGGCTGCGAGAGCAATACCTCTGGCGCCGCTGCATCGTCTTGAACCATCGGCATGCCGTCAACAGCAGACTGCTCTTGCCCATCCGTCGAGCGCGCGCGTGACACGGCATCGACCAGGTCATCGTAGCGCGACTGTAGCGTCACGAACTGCTGTGCTGTGACCTCAGACGAGGCCTCTTGCAGGACAATAAGCTCAGACTCGTACTCATGAGTCATGTCACCCAGTACGGACAAACCAGCCAGTCGTGCACCACCTTTTAAGGTATGTAAGCCACGCAGCATATTATCCAGGCAGTCCTGATTCGAACGATCAGCTTCCCAACCTTGCATACTCTGATCGAACGCTTCCAGGATCTCATCAGCCTCTTCAAAGAAAATGGCCAGTAATTCGTAGTCGACCTCGTCGTCTTCACTGCCAGTAGCAGGCGCCGAAGCCGAACTAAACGCGGCCCTGAGTTCGGTGGCTTCGCCGCCCATCTGCTCCACTTGTGTCTGTTCCAGATCGGTCTGTTCGGCCGGTGCGACCTGAGGCTCTGGCTCTGCCGAAGCATCCTCCACACCAAAAACGTCGTCATCGAGCGCGTCGATATCAAACGCAGACGAGTCATCCAGTTCGTAGGCCAGCGCTTCCTGAGCATCGTCACTAAGGGGTTCGTCTTCCTCGGGCGGCTCATCTGCAACTTGCGAGTTCGAAATCTCGCCTAGCAAGTCAACCAATCGATTCAACACCTCTGGCGAAGTTTGCGTCACCTGATTCGCTGCCAAGGCATCCAGTTGCACCAACAGATCGTCATGCACTGTTACTAGCGCAGTGTGGCGTTCTTCATCCAGGGGAGCATCTGCAAACTGTACGTGAGCTCGCCGTAGTACATTGCCGATCTCGGCAAACTCTTCCGAATGAGCGTACTCAACAACCAGCTTCAGCGCGTTGTCCATCTGCTCCGCGCGGTCAATATCTATCGTGCCAAAACGCCAGTGATCCAGATATTCTCGAGCATCGAGCAAAATAGTTGTGTCAGGCAGTTCCAACAGACTAACCGGCCGATCAGCAGATGATGCAGAAGCAGCATCTGCAAACACCGCTGCCAGCAATCGTTCCGCTTCAGCAGCAAACATCGACGTGTCAGCATCTGCCTGCTGACGGTCTGCTATGGCATCGATATCAAGCAGTCCCTGCAGGGCATAAACACCTTCTCGAACGAACGCGAGATATTCACCTTCCAGAACGCCGCCACGCTCACGCAATACTACCGAACACACATCCTGCAGAGGTTCGGCAACGCCAACAATGGCTTCTTCTCCAGCAGTGGCAGCGGATCCTGCGATAGTATGCAGTGCGCGGGTAAACGCGGCATTCAAAGTGAGCTGATCATCACCCAGCGAAGTTCGAACACTTTCACCAAGCGCCTCAACGTGCTCCTGTACTTCCTGCGCGAATAGCACCTGGTTATCCAGTGCTCCAACCTCTGATTCGGTGTCTGAATCGTCGAAGAAGCTTGGGACATCAACAGCAGGAGGCCGTGTATCCAGAGCACCCAGCTCATCAGAGGCGCGCTCGCCATCGTCATAAATTGGGAAATCTTCTTCTTGCAGCTCAGGCTGCTGCTCATCAGGCTGCTGCTCAGATTGCAACTCGGATTTTGTTGCGGCCAACTGCTTGGAAAGCGCACCGCCTGAAGCAACCACATCAATCTGCTCAAGCAGCTCATGCAGTTCTGCACGCTCTATGATTTTGTCGGCTGCAAAATCGGCACGCAAATCAGGGATAAGCTGACACGCGCTACCAACGAGGAATAGATGATCTTCGGTCGCCTCAATCGTAGAGTCGAGCACCCGATTCAACATGTTTTCCAGTGCCCAGCCAAGCTCGCCAATTTGATTTGCACCAACAATTCGTCCGCTGCCTTTCAGCGTATGAAAGTTGCGGCGAATCTCTGTGACAGGTGTTTTCGCACTTAGGTCTTGTGACCAATTTGGCAACTGCGCTTCAATGGCCTCTAGAACTTCATCAACTTCTTCGACAAAAATTTCAAGGATTTCTTCATCAATAACAACACTCGACTCGTCGAAACTCTCCGTGCTTGCCGGATCATCAGCAACCGCTGAATCACTGTCGGAGTTGTCAGAGTCGCCTGCGGTAGCGGCCACACCCAACGTGGCAGCGGCGGCTAACGCACCACCGACAACCGCGGCGGAGCCTGGCGTCTGCGCATCAGAGGTGTCAGCTGCACCATCAACTGCACCATAGGAACTCCCAACCTCACCGGTGTCGCTCTCGGTCCAATTGGTGTCAACGAGCGCCGAAGTTTCGGTATCTATACTCTCCGAATCTTCTGACTGAGTACTTTTGGCTTCTGAGTTCTCTGGGGTATCGCTATCAGACTCGAGCTCAAAATCCGCCACGGCATCAACAGGCTCAGCAGCTGATGAAGTTTCTGCAAGCACCTCCGCCGCAGAATCCTCAAGGGGCTCCAACGCAAATTCTGCCGCTGGCTCTTCTGCTGGCTCTTCGTCCTCTTCGCCCTCTGAATCCAAATCTACTAACTCAAGTTCAAGTCTTGAAGACAGCGAAGGCTCGGCTTCTGGCTGCGATTCTGCGCCTGACTCTGGTTTTGGCTCTGCTCCTGCCGAAGGCAATTCGTCGTCAATAGTCAATTCGTCATCAGCAGCAAAGGCAAGTTCTTCTGGACTCGCACCTAGCATGGCCGACAATGCAGCGTCGCCACCAGAACTGCTCAATGGCGGTTCCTCAGCAGCGGCAGGCGGGTCAAGTTGCTGCGCCGCCGAGCTGGTCGCCGTCATCAGCTTCGTGAGGCTTTGCTCAGTGAGATCCAATGCCTTATCACCAGGCACTCGACCTGTTTCGAACAAGCGCTCCAGGAAGTAGTCTATGCCGCCCAGCGCATCTGCAAACGCATCAAGCTCCTGCCAATCTGGGCGATGCCCAACAAGCAGATGATCGCGAATGTAGTCGCTACATGACGTAAGCAATTCGGCCGCTCGCGTCAGCGGAATCATCGTTAGTGCTCCGCGGACGGCCGCAAGAGTATTCGGTGCATCGTCGAGATAGTCTGTATTCCACTTGGAGGATACGAAATCGACGACACTCTGTTTGATTTGGTCAATACCAGCGCGGGCTTCCTGCAATACCGCCATCTGCGCTTCGTTGAAGGCAGCGTTAGCCAATGCGGTATGATCAGAGGAGACCTCCTCACCGCCGGCCAGTGCTTGTTCGGTTCGAACGAGAGCACTGGCCAGGCTTAGTATCAGTTCTTCTGCGGCTTCGTCACCAGGATCACCCGCAAGTGCTTTAGCGCGCTCCTCACGCAACAGGGTTGCACCATCTTCATCGCCCAACATGCTAAGCGTCAGGCAAATCGTGTCGAGCGGTGCAGTGAGCTCTCGCAATTGCGCGATCGAACGATCTTGCCCTCGGGTGAACAGATCGAATCGGTCACGCACGGCAGCAACTTCTTCAGCCAGAACCTGGTTCGCCTGCTCTAAAGCCTCGCGGGGTTTCGCCAGCGGCGTCTGGGGCAGTTGCAACTCAGAGCGCAACTCGGAGATTTCATCATTGTGCTCTCCATGCCCCTCCGCTACACGCAATAAATCACTTACCAACTCAACTGACAAAGGCTCAACCAAAACCTCCGCGCCGTCAGTCGCTAGCCTCTTCATTTCTGCATCGACTCGGCGCAGATCGCGAATCGCCTCTGAACTCATTTTTTGCGGTTCAGACTCATAGCCCTTAGCAAAATGCTCCAATGCTTTCCATAGAGATGCCAAGGGCGCGCCTTCGCAAATGCGCTGCAAGCCAACCGCAATCTTACTCAGTGTTTGAACAGTTTGAGCCGTAGTGCTGCCCTTGAGTACGCTAAGCAGTACTTGCTGGTATGCCGCCCGAACCCGAGTCACTTTGTCGGCACCATTGATACTGCGGAAACGCTGCATGGCTGCTGCCGCCTGGTCGCCGCTAAACTCGGGAACTACTGGCGGTGTAAATTCCATTGGTGACAGGTCACAACAAACACGGAGCTCATTCACGGAAGGCATAACCAAGGGCAGATCTTCCGCCATACCGTTTTGCACTTCTTCAATGAAAGCGGGTAGCTGCAGTATGCTCTGCATCAGTGTTTGCTCAGCAGCAAGAGAATCCTGAATAGATCCATTCAGAAGCGCTTGCGCCGTTTGTTCCATGTGGTCTGCGAGGAGAACAACGCCCTCCATTTCCAACATGCGTAAGGTGCCGTGCACTTGATGCAAGCTTGTCAGGCAAGATCGCAAGCGTGTCTCTTCGCGTCCACCTTCGGCGTACGACTCGAGTGCAGCACGTGCTTGGTCGAGAGTGCTTTCCAGCTCCCCCTTAATCCAATCAAGCGCGAAGTTATCTCCGTTGCCCATCTGCTATCCGTTTCTCAAGTTTGCTTATTGTCCAAGTTTGATCGTTTTCCGGAAACTCTAAATTTCCTGAAACGCCTAGGCTGCGGCGTCTTGCGGCAGACGAAAGCCTTCAACCGACTTGTGCATCTCATTCGCCATCGTCGTCAGCTCACCAATCGAACGAGTTGTTACTTCTGTGCTCGATACGGTCTGCTGAGTAATTTCTTTAATCGTATCCATGGTCTTCGACACTTCTGTGGCTGAAGTTGCCTGATTCTCGGCCGCTGCACTAATGTTGGTGATCATACGGGCCAGAGATGTTGATACGTTCTCAATCTCTTCCAGCGCCACACCCGCGTCCTGGGCCTGCTTGGCGCCAGAAACAACCTCAGAGGTCGTCTGCTCCATCGAGATAACAGCCTCATTGGTGTCGGTTTGAATAGTCTTAACCAAGGCTGCGATTTGTTTCGTTGCAGCACTTGAACGCTCAGCCAAACGCTGCACCTCATCGGCTACAACTGCAAACCCGCGGCCAGCATCACCCGCCATTGAAGCCTGAATGGCAGCGTTGAGCGACAGAATGTTGGTTTGATCTGCAATGTCGTTAATCAAAGAAACGATATCGCCGATTTCCTGTGAGCTTTCACCAAGTCGCTTAATTCGCTTGGAGGTTTCCTGAATTTGGCTGCGGATGTTGTCCATGCCCTTAATCGTGCCATGCACTACGCTTGAACCTTTGCTCGCAATATCAACAGCACGACTTGCAACAGACCTCGACTGCGATGCGTGTCCAGTAACCTGGTCAATCGACGTTGCCATCTCACTGATTTCTTTAGTCGCCTCGCCAATTTCTCTCGCCTGCGCTTCGGCAGCAGTCTCAAGATTTGCTGCTGTTTCCTGTGTTTGTGAGGCTGCCTTCGATACCTGCACTGAAACCCGCTTGATGTTCGACACCAGGCCGCGCATCTGATCGATCGCGTAGTTGATAGAATCTGCAATCGCACCGGTAAAGTTCTCTGTAACTGAAGCATGCACAGTCAAGTCACCTTCCGCGAGATCTGCCAGCTCGTCGAGCAACTGCAAGATTGCCGCCTGGTTACGTTCGTTCTGCGACGCTTGCTCGTTCAATCTGTGCCGGGTTTCTCGCACCATTACAAAGGCAAGAATAGCAACCAAAATGATTGTGCAAACGGCAGCCATCAATGCGGGTTGTGAAGTCACGTCGATCCCGTCTCGAAACAGAAGCATCGTCATGGCGATCATCGAGCAGACAACAAGCGCCATCAAAGCTAATACTGGCGGTGAAAATTTCCCTGTGTTCATAGTCCGTCTACCTGTGTTGTCCTTTTCAATCAGCAACTTCAAAAAACCGTTGGTCTCGAATAAGAGACGCAAGGCTTACTACGTAATACATGCGACCACCGTGTCGGTAGGCACCATGAAGG
Organism: uncultured Pseudomonadales bacterium; assembly: GCA_964611345.1. Lineage (GTDB taxonomy): Bacteria > Pseudomonadota > Gammaproteobacteria > Pseudomonadales > Azotimanducaceae > JALZVT01. The sequence goes on along the minus strand of CAZSYU010000008.1, from coordinate 45,577 downwards.
TTGGCATGCAACCCAGTCATGCCTGACGGCGTCGAATCCTCAAAACCTTCTTCTAAAAAATGTTGCATGCCGAGCGACTGCTCGACCAGCAAACCGACGACCAGATCGCCGTCTTCAACAACCAGCACTCGCCAGTCTTTGCGCGGCAAGGCCGTCTGCACATCGAGATACTTATGCATATCGATGATTGGAATCAATCGGCCCCGCACATTGGCTAAACCCAGCACCCAGGGTTGTACCCCAGGAAGTGTTGTGTAGCGCGGCATCTGCATGATTTCTTCAATCTCACCCAACGGCGAGACGAGTCGTACACCGCCGATTTGAAAACCCAGACCTTGCCACTCGGTCTGATCTTCCGTTTTTGTTGGCATCGGTGCAGCATTGCGAAAAGTATCGCTATGCATCTCACGCAGAATGTCGAATATCTGCATACTGCCCATGCTAGCCATTAGTGAGCACCTGCCAAAACGCGATTAACCACGTCAAGAACTTTGCTGTCATCAACCGGTTTGGTAACGTAGCCGGTGGCGCCCTGCCGCTCACCCCATATACGGTCTGCCTCTTCGGCCTTGGATGACACGATGATGACTGGGATGTGCTTGGTCGAGTGCGCACGAGTCAGTTCCCGAGTCGCCTGAAAGCCGTTTATACCGGGCATAACCACGTCCATCAAAATGACATCGGGTTGTTCTTCCGAAGCCACTTCAATGCCGTCTGACCCTGTCGCCGCCGTCAATACCTGATGACCATGCTTCGCGAGCAAGTGCGTCATCTTGTGTGAGTCGGTCGGAGAGTCGTCTACAACCAGTATCCGAGCCATCGCTGCGGTTCCTAGTGAACCAGCGTGCGGATGGTGCCCAGCAATTCTTCTTTGCTGAACGGTTTGGTGATGTACTGATCTGAGCCAACGATGCGGCCCTTGGCGCGATCGAACAGCCCATCTTTACTCGACAGCATTACCACTGGAGTGGTCTTGAACTCGCTATTGTTCTTGATCAGCGCGCAGGTTTGATAACCATCAAGTCGCGGCATCATGATATCGACAAAAATTATCTCGGGGCGGGCATCCGCAATCTTTGCGAGCGCATCAAAACCATCAATTGCGGTAATGACCTCGAAGCCCTCTTTCGCGAGCAGATTTTCCGCACTGCGCCGAATGGTTTTGCTGTCATCGATGACAAGCACCTTGACGCTCTGGATTTCCTGTTCCATTAGCCAACAGTCTCTCTTTTATGGACGCTGCCCCATTGGCGGGTCAGAACGTCACTAGCTGTGTTTAATCCGGTGCCTGCACCATTCCCGATTTCCCTGCGACAGGGAGTCTTTTGGGACGGAAACAGTCAACCAGACTGCGCTCGCGAGTTTTGTATCACGATTTCTCAAAGAGTAGCTATAAGTAACCATCTATTAAGGGATTTCTGTCTCAATTTGATGGCACAGTGTGGGTCAGCCAACGAATTCCCCGGCCAGACCACGATCTGCTCCCAAACCGGGACGAATAGCGCCGAATCTGTTTCCCGAAGGAGCCGCAACTACCTGTCCATTTGGTTAGAGTCGCCTTAGCGGTTAACTTAACGGCCCCGGCGCACTCGCGTAAGCTGCGTGAGCGATTGCTGCACACCTGATGAGATCTGACAGCCTATGCCAAACGTTCTGTTCCTGCTGGACCCCGTCGACAGCCTGTCGCTAAAAAAAGACAGTACGATTGCCATGATTCGGGCCGCCCAGATCCGTGGCTGGCCGGTCAGTGTCATGGAACAGCAGGATATGCTGTTGCTGGAAGAACGAGTCCAGGGCATTACGCGTGAGTTCCGGCTAGCCGACAAATTTGCTGCCAATCTGGACCCGGCCAGTGCGGGTGCAGACTGGTACACCGCCGGTGCCGCACAACAGCACGACCTCACCGATTTCGACGTGGTGATGATGCGCAAGGACCCGCCTTTCAACATGGAATTCATCTACTCCACCTACCTGCTGGAACGGCTGGAGCGGCAAGGCGTGCTGATAGTCAATAAACCTGCCAGCCTCCGTGACTGCAATGAAAAGCTGTTCGCGACAGAATTCCCCCTGTGCTGCCCACCGCTGATTGTTAGCCGACGGATGGACAAATTGCGTGAGTTTCACGGCGAACACGGCGACGTCATCTTCAAAAAGCTCGATGGCATGGGTGGCACGAGTATTTTCCGGGCCCAGCACAACGACCCTAACCTGTCGGTTATCCTCGAAACCCTCACCGACTCTGGCGGCCAACAGATAATGGGGCAGAAGTACCTGCCAGAGATAGTCGATGGCGACAAACGCATTCTGCTCATTGATGGCGAACCCGTGCCCTATGCGCTCGCGCGGGTGCCCCTGGCGGGTGAATCCCGGGGCAACCTGGCCGCAGGCGGCACCGGCCGCGGCCAGGAGCTGACCGATCGGGATCGCTGGATTACGGCCCAAATCGGTCCAGAATTAAGGCGTCGCGGCCTGGTCTTTGTCGGCATCGATGTTATCGGCGACTACCTGACCGAAATCAACGTCACCTGCCCAACCTGCATTCGTGAACTCGATACGCAGTTTTCGCTCGACATCGCCGGTATGCTGTGCGAGTCGATAGAACGCCACCTGACCGCAGCCGGCGCTGCATCCTGACAACTAAACTGAAGAACAATGAGCGAACTAGAAGCAAAACCAAATGATCGCCTCGGTTTCACCGCTTTTGTGGCCGTAGCACTGCATGCGGCGGCGATTCTGGGTATCGGTTTCACCTGGCAAATCCAACAGGCATCGAGTCCAACCATTGAGGTGACGCTGTCCCAGTTCAGCGACGACACCGCACCGGAGGACGCCTCGTTCATCGCCGCCACCAACCAGCTAGGTAGTGGCGACGCGGCTGAGATCCTCGAAAAAACCACAACCTCTGAGGCCGATTTTGTCGCGAACGTTGAACAGGATGTGCTGCCCGAGCCCATCCTGGTACTACCCGAAGATTCCGAAATAGAACGCGAGGCCGAACTCACCACTAACACTTCAAGTGATTGGGAAGTCAACGCTGAACAAGATGATCCCGCTGACGCCGAGGACGGCTTCAATACCAAAACCCTGGAAGAACTGGCCAAAGAAGTCGCGAGCCTCGACGCACGCCTGGCTCTTGAGGCCCAACAGCAGGCAAAGGGCCCACGGGTCCGCCGCCTGACCAGCGTCTCTGCACGGCGCACATCCGACGCCTACTACCTGCAGTCGTGGCGGCGCCGCGTTGAATCTGTGGGCAACCTGAACTACCCCGCAGAAGCACGCGAAAAGCAGCTTTATGGTGACCTGAAGCTGCTGGTTACCATTCGGCCAGATGGCAGTCTGCAAAACGTCCGTGTCATCGCTTCCAGCGGGCACAAGATACTCGATGATGCCGCCCTGAACATCGTTCGTCTGGCTGCACCCTACCCACCGTTTCCGGCAGAAATGAAAAAATCGATCGACCTCCTCGAGATCGTTCGCTCCTGGCAGTTCCGGCCCAACACAGGGTGACCGACTTTAGCCTGCAGGGTCACTTCCTGCTGTCCATGCAAAAGCTCAACGGCAGCTACTTCGGTCAAACCCTCATATTGCTGTGCGAACACAATCCCGATGGTGCACTGGGCCTGATACTCAACAAGTCCACCGACGTGGCGCTGACCGAAATGCTGGCAGAACTCGATCTGGTCGCCTCCGCGGACGTTGATGCCGAAAGTCGAAAAGTCTTCGAAGGTGGCCCCGTCGCACAAGACCGCGGTTTTGTTGTGCACGAGCAGGCGCTTACGAGCACCGATTGCCTGCAACTCGCAGATTCGCTCTACATCTCTGGTGCCACGGCCGCCTTGACAGAACTGCTAACCAATCCGGATTGCGGCAACTTTCACGTATTGCTGGGTTATGCCGGTTGGGGTGCGGGGCAACTGGAAGAAGAACTCAAAGACAATAGTTGGTTGACTGTCGAAGCACAGAGCTCAGTGGTGTTTGACACGCCAAACTCTGACAAACTGCTGGCCGCCGCCGCGCAACTCGGCATTGACTACCGCTTGCTCGCAGATGCCGGCTATGCCTGATTCGGTCGAACCGGAAAACCACCCCAAGCAAGTCACCCAAGGACTGGTTATGGCCTTTGACTTTGGCCTGAAGTGGATCGGCGTAGCCACCGGCCAAACCCTCACCGCCTCAGCGACACCGCTTGTCACCCTGCCAGCCAAAAAAGGCAAGGTGGAAGCACAGGCTTTGAAAGCTCTGGTAGACGAATGGCAACCCGAACTCTTGTTAGTCGGTTTGCCACTCAACATGGACGACACAGAAAGCAACATGTGCGATCGCGCGCGGGCGTTTGCCACTAAAATTGGCAACCTTACCCGGCGCCCCGTTGCCATGGTCGACGAACGCTTAAGTTCCCGTGCCGCGGTTGAACGCAGAGGTCGCGCGCGCACTGGCAAACCCGCTGATCCTAGTCATGCCGAGGCTGCCTGTGTTATTGCCGAAACCTGGTTGCACGAGCGCACCTCAGCCACGCCTGCGGCAACTTCACTGCCTAACTCGCAAGCGCCCGACCAATAGTACCAGCCGCCTCTATCGATTCTGTATCGTCGCGTGCGCACACCTTCAGGTTCATAAGGCGACAACCCGCAGCAACGTAAGGCTTTAATTGCTCGGCAACTTCATCCGGCGTGCCGTAGGGCGTGTAGCGCTCGAACTTCTCAAACGGCACCTTGTAAAAGGCTTCCATCTCTTTGGCAACAATCGCCCGAGCCTCATCCCTGGTGTCGCCCACCCCCAGCCAGGGCTGGTAGCCATGCAGCCAGTTTGTTGGTCCCCGGCCAACCTCATCAGCAGCGTCCTGGACAAGCTGCAACGCCTCTTCGAAGCGTCGCACCGAACACCAAACGCCAATCCAGCCATCGCCATAGCGACCTGCACGCTGCAACGCGGCATTCGATCGACCACCCACAACAATAGGGATCGGTTCGCTTACAGCAGGTTTGATACACGCTCGCTCCAACTCAAAAAATTCGCCAGTGAAGTCTATGGTCTGGCCATTCATAAGCCGGCGAATAATGTCGAGTGATTCATTGGTGCGGCGACCCCTGGTCGCCGGATCGACTCCACAGAGCTTAATCTCGTTGCGGTCTTCGCCGCCCACGCCAACACCAAACATCATGCGACCCGGCGCCACCTTATGCATAGTGGCTAACTGCCGCGCCACCGGCAGCGGATGCCGCAACGGCAACAGATAAATGCTGATCATTACCTTAATAGTTGGGTGCAACTGACTAAGGGCAGCGACTTCTACAAAACCATCATTGCCAGAGCCATCGTGAAATGACACATGATCTGCGAGATAAAGGTGGTTGATGCCGACATCTACTGACCGCGCCACCATCGCCTGGCGTTGCTCCCAGGTGCTCGACCAGAAGCCAACAGGCGGCACCATGCCCACACTAAGACCGCTGGGCGCAGAACACGCCCCAAAAGGAGAGGAAGAAGCTTTGCTTGCAGCGGTTGGAGTAAACGTATTTGTGGTAGTGATGCCGGCGTACTCTCTAGGGCGAAGGCCCAGAGTTTACCGGAAGCCGACCACTCCATCGTCCTCATCTTCTTCAAGCGACAAGGAGCTCGCGCCTGACATGGCGGCACCGGGTGAATCACCACCACCCAGCTTGATCATCAGCCGCAGGTCGTTTGGCGAATCGGCGTGGGTAAGTGCCACATCGTAAGTAATGTCGCCGTCTCGGTAGAGTTCCAACAAGGCCTGGTCGAAAGTCTGCATGCCCAACTCGCCAGACTTTGTCATCAACTCCTTGAGCTCATGCACGTCACCCTTGCGAATCATGTCGGCGGCTAATGGTGTGTTAATCAGCACCTCGATCGCCGCACGGCGACCATGACCATCCACAGTTGGCAACAGCTGTTGCGCAACGATCGCTTTCAGGTTGAGCGACAAGTCCATCCAAACCTGCGAATGGCGATCACTCGGGAAGAAGTTAATGATTCGATCCAGCGCCTGGTTGGCGTTGTTGGCGTGCAATGTACAAAGACAGAGGTGGCCAGTTTCCGCAAACGCAACCGCATACTCCATCGTTTCGCGGGATCGCACCTCACCAATCATAATGACATCTGGTGCCTGCCGAAGCGTGTTCTTCAAAGCCACTTCAAAGGTGTCTGTATCCACACCCACTTCGCGTTGCGTGACAATACAACCCTCATGCTGGTGAATAAATTCGATGGGGTCTTCGATGCTGATGATATGGCCACTGGAATTGCGATTGCGATGACCAATCATGGCCGCGAGTGAAGTTGATTTACCTGTACCCGTTGCACCAACAAATATGATCAAGCCGCGCTTGGTCATTGCCAGATCGTTGATTACCGGCGGCAGCAGCAGCTCTTCCGTCTTGGGAATATTAACTTCAATGCGTCGTAACACCATGCCTATCAAATTGCGCTGGTAGAACGCGCTTACCCGGAAACGACCAAGTCCCCGGGTATTGATAGCGAAGTTGCATTCTTTTTCTTTAACAAAAGACTCGTGCTGATCCTTGTTCATCACGCCGAATACGATGTCACGCGCCTCATCTGGAGATAACGCATTCTTGCTCGCTGAATAGAGCTTGCCGTTAATTTTCAGCGAGGGTGGTTTGCCAGCTGTAATAAAAAGATCAGAAGCACCCTTCTCTACCACTAGCTTTAGAAGTCGATCAAATTCCACGTTTACGCACCAAGTCCTTGAGTTCGTGTTTCAAAATATCTAAGTCTAGAAGTTGTCCGGCATCTTCGCTTTTTCACGCGCGGCTTCTTTGGAAACGAGCCGATTCGCAACAAGATCTTCCAGACACTGGTCAAGCGTCTGCATACCCAAAGCGCTACCGGTTTGAATCGCAGAGTACATCTGCGCCACCTTATCTTCGCGAATCAGGTTCCGAATAGCCGGTGTACCGACCATAATTTCATGCGCTGCCACTCGGCCACCATTAGTTTTCTTGAGCAACGTCTGGGCAATTACAGCTTGCAGAGATTCCGACAACATTGAACGAATCATCGCTTTCTCTTCGGCAGGGAAAACATCAATCACACGGTCAATTGTTTTAGCTGCAGAAGTAGTGTGCAGTGTTCCGAACACAAGGTGACCCGTTTCTGAAGCGGTTAGCGCCAAGCGAATGGTCTCGAGGTCACGCAGTTCGCCCACCAGAATGATATCGGGATCTTCCCGCAACGCAGAACGCAGCGCTTCGTTAAACCCATGCGTGTCACGGTGTACTTCGCGCTGGTTTACCAGGCACTTCTTACTCTCGTGGACAAATTCGATAGGATCTTCAATTGTTAGAATATGGTCGTAACGATTGTCGTTCACATAATCGATCATCGCAGCAAGCGTGGTGGACTTACCTGAACCCGTAGGCCCGGTCACCAACACCAGGCCACGCGGTACCATAGAAATGTCTTTAAACGTTTGCCCCATACCAAGGTCTTCCATTGAGAGCACCTTGGAGGGAATGGTCCGAAACACGGCACCAGCACCACGATTCTGGTTAAAGGCGTTAACACGAAAACGCGCAACGCCCGGCACTTCAAACGAAAAGTCAGTCTCAAGAAATTCTTCAAAGTCCTTGCGCTGCTTGTCGTTCATGATCTCGTAGATCAGACCGTGCACCTCACGGTGCTCAAGCGGTGGCAGGTTGATTCGGCGCACATCGCCATCGACGCGAATCATCGGCGGCAAACCAGCGGATAGGTGTAAGTCAGAAGCGCCTTGTTTGGCGCTGAAAGCGAGTAGTTCTGTAATGTCCATGTTTTAGAGCTCTGATCTCAGGCGTTCAATACTAGTGACTGTGCGCGGTATACTCTATGGGACAGGTCGACGTCGCACCTGCGTCTTGCCCAAAGTGCGACACCGTTGGCACTCTGACTATGCGCTTGATTCGATCTTTTTCGATTTGGGCCGCCTTGCGCCACATTCGCATCCCGATGCGACAACCAGAATGACCGGATCAGGGACAACAATCGCGACAGTACCCACCATCGAGGAAGCCTATGCCCGGATCAGTGCCGACATTCGGGCCTGCGCGACTGGCTGTGGCCGCGCGCACGACACTGTCCGACTACTCGCTGTCTCAAAGACGCGCAGCGCCCGGGAGATTGAGCGCGCCTATCGCGCTGGCGCCCGCGAGTTTGGTGAAAACTACCTGCAAGATGCCTTACCAAAGCGGCAGGCGCTGGCGCACCACGAGGCGATTGTCTGGCACTACATCGGCGCCGTGCAAAGCAACAAAACCGCAGCCATTGCCACCGAGTTCGACTGGGTGCACACGGTTGACCGCAGCAAAATTGCCCGCCGTCTGAACGATGCCCGCGCGGCCGTCGGCACGCCATTGAACATCTGTCTGCAAGTTAACCTGCACGGCGAGGCGCAAAAGGCTGGCTGCGCGCCAGCGGAACTGTCTGACCTTGCGCAAACGGTAATCGAGTTACCCAACCTTGCGCTCCGCGGTCTGATGATTTTGCCAGCTATCCATATCTCACCTGCTCAGGCCTTCGATGCCACGGCAGCCCTGTTTGAGGAGTTGAGCCTGAGCCAGGCCAGCTCCGTGCCACACTGGGATACCCTGTCGATGGGCATGAGCAGCGACTATCCCGCAGCAATAGCTGCCGGCAGCACCTTGGTGCGCATCGGCACAGCCCTGTTTGGACCTCGCGCCCAGAAGTAAACTGCGCGAGCATAGCGCACGCGCAGCAAACCCCAACACGCTACCATGAGAGGTGCTCTGGCACATGAGAAAAATCAGCTTTATCGGTGCCGGCAACATGGCCCGCGCGCTCGTCGGGGGCCTGCTCAAGGCCGGCCACGACGCCTCCTTGATCCACGCCGCAGATCCCTTCGCAGGCGCACGCGAAAGCCTTGCCGAGATGGGCGTGACTGTCAGTGACAATAACGCAGCAACCGCACAGGGCGCGGACGTTATTGTGTTGGCCGTGAAACCTCAGGTCCTCACAGAGGTACTGCGGGACATGGCGACAGAGTTACCTGCGGACGCACTCCTGGTTTCTATTGTGGCCGGCATGCCACTGCAGACAATCACTGATGCGCTTGGCACAGCCGCCGAGCCAGCCCCCAATCCAAAAATGGCTGTGGTGCGCTGCATGCCCAACACACCAGCACTGCTCGGCCAGGGCATCACCGGCATGTACGCCAACGCGACCGTCAGCGACGCCCAAAAACGCCAGGCCGAAGCCTTGGCAGGCGCAGCGGGGCGTTGGGTCTGGGTGCCGAGTGAGGCCGCCATTGACTCGGTAACCGCCGTCTCCGGCAGCGGTCCCGCCTATTTCTTCTATCTGATGGAAGCCATGATCGAGGCAGGTGTCGAACTGGGTCTCGAACGCAGCCTGGCCGCAGAGCTGGTCGTTGCAACTGCAACCGGTGCGGCGGCAATGGCAGAGCAGCCAGGCGCCGATCCCGCTGTTTTGAGGCAGAATGTCACCTCACCCGGAGGCACCACTGAGCGTGCACTGGCACTGTTTGATACGGCCAAGCTAAACTCCGGAATTCGCACCGCCCTCGCTGGCGCTGCAGCCCGTTCCGCAGAGCTCGCAAGAGAATTTGGTAAATGAGTAACATTCTGATCGACCTCCTCAATATGCTGGGGAGCATCATCATTTTCTTCTTCGTCGTGCGCTTTTTGCTGCAGGCAGCCCGGGCAGACGACTCGAACCCCATCTCGCAGGGCATAGTTACCATCACCGATCCCGTTGCGAAGCCCATCCGGGCATTGCTGCCCACCAGCGCTCGCTGGGACTTCGCATCCCTGCTGAGTGCCTTTTTACTGCAAGCGCTCATCACCTTCAGCATCTACTCGCTGGGCGGCAAGTTTTTTCCAGGCTTTGCCGCCCTTACGGTGTTGACCGTTTTCGAAGTACTCGAACAACTGCTCATGGTCTATTGGCTGTTTCTTATCATTCACATCATTGCGAGCTGGGTAGCACCAGGCACCGGCCACCCCGCACTCAATCTACTGAATCAGATTCTCGAACCCATTTTGGCACCTGCACGCAACCTCATACCTCCCATTGGTGGTTTCGACTTTTCCATTCTGCTGGTGATTATCGTCGTCCAAATATTACGTTCGAGCGTGTTACCAGAAGTTGCCGGCAGCGCATTGCGAGCACTCGCGGGTCAGTGAAATCGCAACTGCTGGTCACACCACAGCGCTTCATCTGGGAAGATAAATTCGAGCTGCGCAATGGTGAACAGCTAAACGGTTTCGAGTTGGTTTATGAGACTTACGGTGCACTGAATGACACCGCTACCAACGCCATCCTGATCTGCCATGCCCTGTCGGGCAATCATCACGCGGCCGGCAAACATAGCAGCAGCGATACCAAGCCTGGCTGGTGGGATTCCGCTATCGGCCCGGACAAGCCCATAGATACCAACAAATTCTTTGTGGTCAGTCTTAACAACCTCGGCGGCTGTCACGGTTCTTCGGGGCCACTAACACTAAATCCGGACACCGGCGAGCCCTATGGTCCCGACTTTCCAACAGTTACCGTACCCGACTGGGTAGGTTCTCAAGCCTTGCTCGCTGATCATCTCGGCATAGATACTTTTGCCGCCATCATTGGCGGCAGCCTCGGTGGTATGCAGGCGTTACAGTGGAGCATCGACTTTCCTGCGCGGGTGAAACACGCCTGTGTGATCGCCGCTGCACCCAAGTTGTCAGCGCAGAACATCGCCTTCAACGAGATAGCGCGCCACGCCATCACCAGCGACCCTGAGTTTAAAGCCGGGCACTACCTGGCACGCAACACCAATCCAGACCAAGGCCTGGGTATCGCACGCATGATCGGGCATGTCACCTACCTGTCTGCACATGGAATGGGCACAAAGTTTGGCCGCGAGCTGAAGTCGGGCGACATCATGCATGCCCGCGATGTTGAGTTTCAGGTTGAGAGCTATTTGCAATACCAGGGCGAAAACTTCGCAAAGTCATTCGATGCAAACACCTATATACGCATGACTCACGCGCTGGACTACTTTGACCCGGCTCAGGATCACAACGACGACCTCGCGACTACTTTAAAGAAGGCCACCGCGCAATTTCTGGTTATCTCCTTTTCTTCAGACTGGCGCTTTTCGCCAGCACGCTCCGCCGAAATTGTTGATGGCCTGGTTGCTGCAAAAAAGAACGTCGTTTCTGCATGTATCGAAAGTGAACACGGACACGATTCGTTTCTGTTGCCCATCGCGCGCTACTTCGACGTGCTTGGTGGCTATCTCGCGCAGATAAATACTGGCACAAGCTCGTCCGCCCGAAACCCAGAAGCAGACCAATATGCGGAGGCAGAGCATGCGAGCTGATTTATCGATCGTAGCTCAGCAAATAGAATCCGGGGCGCGCGTGCTCGACCTCGGTTGCGGTGAGGGCGAATTGCTCGCCTGGCTACAGGATCATAGAGCAGTCAACGGCTATGGTCTCGATATCGACCCTGAGAATATCAACGCCTGTATTCGCGCTGGTGTTAACGTGCTGGAGCAAGACCTGAATCTTGGCTTAAGCAATTTTCCAGATGATAGTTTCGACACCGTGATCATGACCGAAACCATTCAGGCGGTGGCAGACCCGGTGGTAATGCTGCGTGAGATGTTGCGCATAGCCAACAACTGCGTGGTGAGCTTTCCCAACTTTGCCAACTGGCGATGTCGAGCGTATTTGGTAACGAAGGGTAACATGCCTATAGTTCGCCACCTGCCTAACCGCTGGTTTGACACCCCAAATATTCATCTGTGCTCTTTCAGAGATTTCGAAGAGCTGTGCAAGGAACTGAACATCGGCATAGTTGAACGCTTTGTAGTGGACGCTCACCACCAACAGCGGCCCATGATGAACATGTTCCCGAACTTTTTTGGGGTTACCGCCTTCTACCGGCTATCCCGCACAACACAGATTTAGCACCCAATTAGTAACTAGTGAGGTACTGATGCACAGCCTAGCGAAACGCCTGACCCCTTCTGCCCTCGTGCTTTTAGCTTGTACTTTTTTCGCTAGCACCCATGCCAGTGCCGAACAGAGCAAGCAGGCGGGTGCTTACTCAGTGCACTACGTTGCCTTCGCAAGCACGTTTTTAAGTGCTGACATGGCAAGTAAGTACAATATCGTACGCGGCCGAAATCGCGCCCTGGTGAACATTTCAATCCTAGACGAAGACAACAAGCCGGTTCGCGCCAAGCTAAAAGGTACGGTTAAGAACCTGCCCGGACAATTACTCCATCTCGATTTCGAAGAAGTGCGGGAAGGAGAAGCGGTTTATTACCTCGCACAGACCCGCTTCAGCGATCAGGAGCTTATGCGCTTCAATATCGATTTCGTAGGCCCAGACGGCGTCGCCAATACCATGAAGTTTGAACAAAAATTGTACTGGGAAGACTAGTGCAGATTGTTCTGGCTACAGAAAACTCGGGCAAGCTAAAAGAGTTTCAGGCGCTGTTCGAAAGTACAGCTCACACTCTGATCTCGCTTGCCGAATTCTCTGTGGAACAGGCTGAAGAAACCGGCCAGACTTTTGTCGAAAACGCGCTGCTCAAGGCTCGCAACGCATCGCTCGCAACCGGCCTACCCTGCCTCGCCGACGATTCAGGCCTGGCCGTAGCTGCACTGGGCGGCGCCCCCGGAATTTACTCTGCACGTTATGCTGGATCAGGGCCACACGGGGCACAAACACAAGACCAGGCCAACAACGCAAAGCTGCTCGAGGCGCTGAATAGCGTGCAAGATCGGCGGGCACACTTTTATTGCGCGTTGGTGTTGCTGCGCGCAGACCAAGACCCAGCCCCACTGATTGCAACCGGACAATGGCATGGCCATATCGCTACCGAGCCAAGTGGTAGCAATGGCTTTGGCTACGACCCACTGTTCATCGATGCATCTTCAGGCAATACAGCTGCGAGTCTGGCTCCGAGCGAGAAACACGCACGTAGTCATCGCGGGCGGGCCTGGGACGTACTAAAGCAGCAGCTCGCAAGCCTTTAGCAGCGCCTGCTACAACTACGAGATGGCTGCATCCGTCACACAGTGTTCAAACACGCACTTTCCATACACGCCGATGGGGTTGTACGTACATTTCCCCTGGTGCGTAAAAAAGTGCCCGTACTGCGATTTTAATTCCCATCCGCTCGGCGACGACTTACCCGAAGCAGACTACACCGACGCATTAATCGCCGACTGGCACGCACAACAACGCAACCGTGCCGAGCGTCAAATCAGTTCCGTCTTCTTTGGTGGCGGTACGCCCAGTTTGTTTCACCCGGAAAGCTTCGCACGCTTGTTGGATGTGATTCGACCGGCCCTGACTAATGATGCCGAAGTTACCATGGAAGCCAACCCTGGCACCCTTGAGTATGGCAATCTTGCAGACTATCGCGCGGCGGGCATCAATCGTTTGTCGATGGGTGTGCAATCCTTCAATGACGGCGCCTTATCTGCACTCGGGCGCATTCACTCCGGCCAAGAAGCCATGGTCGCCATTAAGGCCGCGCAACAAGCGGGTTTTAACAACCTGAATATCGATCTGATGCACGGCTTGCCGGAACAGACCAGTGATATTGCCTTGCACGATCTGCACACGGCGATTAGCTCAGGAGTCAGTCACATCTCCTGGTACCAGCTCACTATCGAACCCAGAACAGAGTTTGCCAAACGTCCACCACCACTGCCGGATGAAAACATCCTAGGTGATATAGAAAGTAAAGGACTCGAGTTGCTCGCCAAGAGTGGTTTCTATCGCTATGAAGTATCCGCCTACGCACGAAACGAAAAGTACTCCCGCCACAATCGTAACTACTGGGAATTCGGTGACTATCTGGGTATCGGTGCCGGGGCGCACGGAAAACTAAGCACGCGTAGTCAGGACAATCGACTGACGATTGTTCGTACCGCGCAACCAAGACAACCCAGGCTGTATTTGCAGCAGGCTGAAGCGGGCAGCTGGCAACTGCAAACTCGCGTCGTGACCGATGCCGAGTTGCCCAGCGAGTTTATGATGAACGCGCTGCGTCTGTTTGGCGGAGTTGACCAAGCCGCATTTAGCGTGCGAACAGGCCTCGAGAGCGAACAGATAGCGCAGATACTTGAGAAGTGGCGAAGAATGGGTTGTATGCAAGACGATCGCATCGCCCTAACGCCATTGGGCATCAATGCACTCGATACCATAGTGGCGGATTTCATCTAACTGCGGCTAGCAGCCGCAGCTTGTTAGCGACGCTCGTACCAAAAATCCCATACGCCATGCCCCAGGCGCAGACCACGCGCTTCAAAATTGGTGACCGGCCGCTCCTTGGCGCGCTCAGAATAACCATCCGCCATATTCTGCAAGTCAGGATTGGCGTTTACACACTCAAGAATCCACTCGGCGTAAGGTTGCCAATCGGTGGCGATGCGCAGAGTCCCCCCTGCACGCAAGCGCGACGCATAAAGCGCAACCGTATCGTGCTGCACAATGCGCCGCGCGCGGTGACGCTTCTTGGGCCAAGGATCGGGGAAGAACAGGTTAATCTGAGTAAGCGCACCTTCAGGCACCCAATTTTCAAGCAACACTCGCGCGTCACCCTCCAGCACGCGGACATTTTCCAACTTCTGATCGTTTAGCGTAAGCAGCAGAGCCCCAATACCAGGCTCGTAAACTTCCACACCCAGTAAATTCATATCTGGGCGAAGTGCCGCCCAATGCGCTGTGGCATGGCCCATACCAAAACCGATTTCCATGCCGATATCGCGCCCATTAGCAAACACGTCACCAAAGTCGGTGCTGGTGGCATCAACACAATAGTCTTCGCGCAGCGTTTCCAGCGCCCGCTCCTGACCCTTGGTCATACGCCCACGACGACGAACATATACCTGGCGCCGCGGCTGCGCGGTTTGCTCCGGAGGGGTGTCAGGCATCGGCAGCAAAGGCCGGCTTCAGTAAATATAACCAGCCAGCCATAAAGGCGAGTCCACCAAGGGGTGTGACCGGACCTAGCCAGCGCGGGCCACCCAGGGCCAGTCCGTAGAGGCTACCGCTGAACAAAATTACGCCCGCCAAAAACAACCAGCCGCTAACATAGAGCGACCCTTGCAAGGCCGGTGAAAAGGTACGCGCGCAAGCAACCAGGGCTAGCAATGCGACGGCATGCAGCAGATGGTAATGCACCGCCGTTTCCCAGGTAGACAGGGTGTTACTCGCAAGCAAGCGAGATTTAAGCGCGTGGGCGCCAAAGGCGCCAAGACCAACACCGCTGGTACCCAGCACAGCTGCGACCGCGAGCAACGCATTCGACCCAGTCACAACTACCCCCGGCGACGCTTCAAGCCACTTTTAGACAGGTCGCTATTTAATCAGGCGGCGAGACGTTTGCGCAGCTTTTTAATCGCATTGGCTTCGATTTGGCGTATACGCTCGGCAGAGACCGAATAGGTTTCGGCCAGTTCATGCAACGTGCGCTTCTTATCCGCGAGCCAGCGCTGCTGCAATATATCGCGGCTGCGCTCATCCAGAGTCATTAGGGCAGCACCCAATTTGCGTTCAGAATCATCGCGAAAATCGGTTTCAATCACCACATCTTCGGGGTTCGCCGACCGGTCTTCGAGGTAGTGCATGGGCGCGCTTGGCGCCTCGTCATCGTCACTACCATAGCCGTCAAAGGCAACATCGTGGGACGCCAGTCGGCCTTCCATTTGGCTAACCGTTGCAACGGGCACGCCGAGATCATCAGCGACCGCCTTGGCTTCATCATTCGACAACCACGCCAACTTGTTCTTGGCGCCACGCAGATTAAAAAACAGTTTGCGTTGGGCTTTGGTAGTGGCGACCTTAACGATGCGCCAGTTTTTCAAAATAAACTCGTGCATCTCGGCCTTGATCCAGTGCACGGCAAACGACACAAGGCGAACACCTACACCTGGGTCAAAGCGCTTAACCGCCTTCATCAGACCCACATTACCTTCCTGCACCAGATCACCCAGCGGCAAACCATAGCCGCTATAAGACCGGGCCAGATGCACCACAAAGCGCAAATGTCGCAGTACCAGCTCACGCGCCGCTTCCAAATCGTTGTCGTAGAAAAAACGTTCCGCGAGCACCTTTTCTTCTTCGGCACTCAGCACTTCGAATTGGCGCACCGTCGCAATGTAGCCGTCCAGGTTCTGGCCCGGGGCCATAGACTGCAGCGCCAGGTTGTTCATACCCACCATTACATCCGTTGTCATGTCGCTCTACCTCACTACTGCCTGCTGCTAGACCCACTCTCGGCCTAACCTGACTAGGGCTAATTTTAGCACTCGCCTACTGAGACTGCTAACGACGTCCGGAGTTCCGTGAACCACCTCACATAGCACCTAACTAACTGTTTTTATTGATTTTATTACTTAAATCCGAGAGATTGTCAGACAATTTCTCAGACAACTTCAACGGCGCCAAGGCGCTGCTGACTGGCCAAAATAGCACCAAACAGCCCCAGTACCCCTCCGAGCACCAGCAACCCTGCCAGGAAACCTGCGTCAAAACCGATAATGTTCAGTGAGTTGCCATAGCTGCCCAACAGCGCCGCCAGCGGCGCCTCCAGCACCAGCAACACCGCAGACAGCAACATCAGCGCAATGAGCGCGCCACCCAGCCCATACAGCAGGCCAAAGTAGAGGAATGGCCGCCGCAGGAACGCATTCGACGCACCCACCAGTTTTTGCACCCGCAACTCATCCAGCCGCGCCTCAATCGCCAGCCGCACAGAGGTCGCAGTAACCAGCACGGCCCCTAGCGCAAACATCACGCCCAGCACCATGCCCAATCGATTCACCAGACTCGACAAGGCTGCCAGACGCTCAAGCCAGGTTTTCTCAATCACCACCTCGTCAACCCCGGCCTGGTTACCAAGAACCCTTGCGACATCTTGCAGATCAAGCACATCTGCCGAACTGGTCAGGGTGACCTTCAGAGAATCCGGCAGTGGATTAGTAGCCAGTAAATCGAGCGAGTCGTTCAGACCAGAAAACTCCTGAAACTCCTGCAGCGCCTCGTCCGGGGTGATGTGCCAGACGTTCTGTACCGATGCGGCAGCCTGCGCCTCTGCAATGGCAGCCTCTACCTCTGCGCTACCCACATCCCGCTCGAAATACACTGAAACTCCAGGCCGGCCCTGCCAATCGCCCGTGAGGCTCGCCAAATTTTTTTGCAGCAGAAAGAGACCAGCCGGCAACGCGAGCGCAATGCCAATCAACAACCACACCAAGAGCGACGTGGCCAGCCGCCCGCTTAAATACCTAAAACTATCCGCCGCCACCCGCGCATGATCACGCAGCCATGCAAATCTCGCGCGAGGGGGGCTGGGCCAGGGATTGGCGCTGACGGGCGCCGCTCGGGAAGCCGCCTGCTTAACCATCGGCAACTCCAGGAATATCCCGCAGCAGTTGACCTTCACTCAATTCGATAATGCGAAAGCCCAGCGAGTTGATAAGTTCCCGGTCATGGCTGGCCACAATAACGGTGGTGCCGACCTGCCGGAATTGTTGAAACAACGTCATGATGTCGCGTGACAACTCAGGGTCGAGATTACCGGTAGGTTCGTCGGCCAGCAGAATTTTGGGGCGGTTGACTACCGCGCGCGCAATGCCAACCCGTTGCTGCTCGCCGGTTGAAAGCGCGCGGGGAAACTGCTGTTCTTTTTCGAGCAGTCCCACTCTCGACAACGCGGCGCGGACACGCCGCGCAGCATCGCGCTCACGCATTCCGCCAACTCGCAGTGGCAGTGCAACATTCTCATAAACAGTGCGATTCGCTAACAAATGGTGATCCTGAAACACGGCACCCAGATTACGCCGATAGGCAGGTAATGCCCGCTCTGGCAAGCGGGCAACATCTACGCCATTGACCTCTATCGCTCCGCGATCGGCGTGCTCCAGGCGCAACAGCAAACGCAAAAAGGTACTTTTACCCGCGCCTGAGTGCCCGGTGAGAAACGTCATCGAGCCTTCGCGAATCGACACTGAAATCTGTTTCAGTGCTTCAAAGCCATTGTCGTAGCGTTTGCTGACGTTGCGAAAGTCGACACTACCCACTGGCCAGTAACGCCTCCACAAAGGGCTCCGCCGCAAATGGGCGCAAATCATCGATCCGCTCACCAACACCAATGTAATACACCGGTAACCGACGGTCAGGGTCAGCTTCGCGAATGGTATGGGCCAATGCAAACAGCACACCCGCTTTTGCCGTGCCGTCCAACTTGGTAAGAATCAAACCTGTAACGCCAACGGCTGCGTCAAACTCCTTAAGCTGGCTCAATGCGTTTTGCCCCACACCCGCATCGAGCACCAGAATCACTTCGTGAGGTGCCGCTGCGTCAAAGCGCGCTGTAACCCGTTTAATTTTCGAAAGCTCATCCATAAGGTTGGTTTTGGCCTGCAACCGGCCAGCGGTGTCGGCCAGCACTACATCCGCTCCGCGCGCGCGCCCGGCTTGGACTGCATCAAACACAACAGATGCACTATCAGAACCGGTTTGCTGAGCGATAACATCAACCGCGTTACGCTCACCCCAGGCCTGTAACTGTTCAACCGCAGCCGCCCGAAAGGTATCCCCGGCAGCCAACACGACTTTGCGGCCGTCGTTTTGCAATTGTTTGGCCAGCTTGCCAACAGTGGTGGTTTTTCCAACCCCGTTAACCCCAACAAAAAAAATGACACAGGGCTTGTCTGGCACATCCACTGTAATAGCACCCTGCATGGGCTCGAGAATCTCCTGCAGAACGCTGGCGAGCGCGGCGTGCAACGCAACAGTGTCGTTTAACTCGCGGCGTTTCACTCGACTGGCGAGCTTGTCCATGATTTCCCGGGTAGCAGGCAGCCCCACGTCGGTAGTAATCAGCGCCGTTTCAAGATCATCGAGCACATCGTCGCTGATCTCCTTCTCGCCGAGCAGCAAATTGCCAACGCCTTCGCTAAGCTGGGTGCGCGTTTTGCCAAGTCCGCCCTTCAACCGCTGCCACAGACTGCCTTTTTGCTGCGGATTGTCAGCTGCTGCTTGCTCGTCGTCGTGCGACTGGCTCAAGATCACGCCCCATGGCTAAAAATGAAGTCCGCATTATCGGTGGTAAGTGGAGAGGGCGAAAGCTCAAGTTTCCAAACGCAAAAGGACTGCGTCCGAGTCAGGATCGCGCCCGTGACACCCTATTCAACTGGCTAGCCCCCTGGATCAGCGATGCACGCGTGCTCGACCTGTTCGCGGGGTCCGGTGTACTTGGATTCGAAGCCTTGTCGCGTGGCGCCCAGCTCGCCGACCTGGTTGACCAGTCTGCCCAGGTAGTCACCGCACTTGCGGCTTCGAAGCAGCGCTTACAGGCCAACACTGCGACCATTCACCGAGCCGATGCGCTCACCCATCTCGCACGGCTGCCGCGCCACCCAACTCGCGCAACAGACCCAGCACGCCAAGGCCATTACGACCTGGTGTTCATCGACCCGCCCTTTGCCAGCCCGCTCGCGGCCCAGGCCCTCGATCGACTGCTCGCGCTGCAGCTCCTGGCGGCAGATGCGCTGGTGTACCTGGAAACTTCAAAACTGGCCGCAGATGCCTTTCGCGGGGAGGATTGGGAAATTTTCCGGGACAAGACTTTTGGCGACAGCAGAGCCGTGTTATTGACGCCGAACCCCGGGGCTTTATCCCCACTCAATACTTGCTAGTATCGGTAAATTCGTCGCCGGGCTGGCAGTTGTATCAGTATGGGGCGGGCCAATGTTTGGCCAGTATTTTGGGGAGATACCGCGATCGCCACCGTTATTTATCCAGGGTCGTTCAATCCGATCACCAACGGTCACACTGACCTTATTCGGCGGGCACTGAATTTGTTCGATCACGTTGTGCTGGCGATAGGTACTTCCGCCCAGAAAGACCCTGCGACTTACCACTCCAGCCGCATCGAGCTCTGTCATACGGTGCTTGAAGAGTATGGTGATCGCGTTTCGGTTGAGGTGTTTAACACCCTGTTGGTCGACTTCGTAAAAAGCAAAGACACGAGCTTCATACTGCGCGGTCTGCGCAACATGATGGATTTTGACTACGAATTTCAGATGGCGGAGATGAATCAATCACTCGACGCCGATATTGAGTATGTTTTTCTGCCGACGTCGCACAAGAACTCGTACATCTCTTCGACGCTGGTCAGAGAGATCGCATCCCTTGGCGGCGATATTGATCAGTTCGTGCACCCCGCCGTAGCTGCATCGCTACGGGCGGATTTTGCCTCTGCGCAACAAGACGCCCAGCAATAGGCTCAACAACAGGCCAGTCGTTAACGAATCTCAGAGGCGTCGCCGCGATAGCGTTCCTGGCGGCCGGTTGTACGACAACCAAGGCAGCGTACAAAGGTTTCTTTGCCGGGCTCAACGATCAGCTTGTCAGCGGCCTGGTTAATGTTGCCACCAAGGGCCGAAAACGGCAGCGTGACCACAAATGCAGCAACGCCCACAACCGTTGTGGCAACGCCGACGGGTCGCGCCACCAGGGCATCTATCATCATCTCGCCACCGCTAGGCTCGTCTTCCGGACCAGCCAGAGTTACGGGGGCAGTTATTCCGCTAAGTATCAGCGTAGCGCCTAGCAGCGCAGGTTTAAGAGCAGTAAATCGCTTGGCCATCAGGGGGAGCCCCACTATCTTGTCCATTAAGAAGTTTTAACACGAGCCTTGATTCTAACACCCGTTTCGACGAAAACCTCGGTTTTGTTGGCATTTTGGGCAGTACACGGTTGCGCGCTGACCGAGACGCAGAGATCGCAGCTTAGTGTCACACAAGTTGCATAACTCGCCCTCACGGCCGTAGACATTCAGCGCCTGCTTGAAATAGCCGGGGTCACCTCTGCCGCCAACGTAGTCCCGCAGGGTGGTGCCGCCCATTTGAATCGCGCTATTCAGCACGTTGCGCACGCACTCGGCCAACACCTCATAGGCTGGCAGGGTGACCTTTTGCGCCTGCACCGTGGGTCGTATACCAGCTAAAAACAAGGCCTCGTTGGCATATATGTTGCCTACCCCTACCACCACGTGGCCGTCCATCAAGAAGTTCTTCACCGCTACCCGCTTGCCCTTCGCGCGCTGCTTCAGATGGGCGCCGCTAAATTCTGAACCCAGCGGTTCCACCCCCAGTTTGGCGAGCAGGAAGTGGCGCTCCACCGGGTGGGGCTGAAAATGCACACTGCCGAACCGGCGTGGGTCGTGCAGGCGCAAAATCGCGCCATCGTCAAAACACAGGTCGAGGTGGTCGTGCTTCCTGGGAGCCGCCGAGGCCTCTACCACGCGCAGCGATCCGGACATGCCCAAGTGCATAATCAGGGCGCCCGTATCGGCTTGCAGCAGCAGGTACTTGGCGCGCCGGTCTATCCGCGAGATGGTTTGATTGCGCAGCTCGGCGGGCAGTTCGACGGGCCAGCGGAGTGCAGCATTGCGGATTTCCCAGTCGACCAGACGCCGGCCAACAATATGGTCTTTGATGCCGCGGCGGGTGGTTTCTACTTCGGGTAGTTCTGGCACGCTTGGGGATAGCGTCAGAGAGGGTACTACTTGATCTTGGCTTCTTTGTAGATCACGTGCTTACGTACCACCGGGTCGTACTTCTTTATCTCGAACTTGTCGGGCATGGTCCGCTTGTTCTTGTCGGTGGTGTAGTAGTGACCGGTGCCGGCGCTGGATACGAGTTTGATCTTGTCACGCATGAGTAGTCTCCGAGACCCTAATGGGGGCGTGTGTTGGGTTAGACCGTTTCGCCGCGCTTACGCAGGTCGGCCAGCACCGCTTCGATGCCGTTCTTGTCAATAATGCGCATGCCCTTGGCGGATACCTTGAGTTTCACAAAGCGCTTCTCGCCCTCAACCCAGAACCGGTGCTGATGCAGGTTGGGCAGAAAGCGACGCCGCGTACGGTTCTTGGCCTTACTGACGTTGTTGCCTACCGCGGGGCGTTTACCGGTAACCTGGCAAACCTGAGACATGGCTATTTCCTGACATGGAAAAATGGACGCGGGAATCTATCAAAGCAGGCCGCGCTCGGCAAGGGAAACCGCCCG
Source organism: uncultured Pseudomonadales bacterium (assembly GCA_964611345.1). Lineage (GTDB taxonomy): Bacteria > Pseudomonadota > Gammaproteobacteria > Pseudomonadales > Azotimanducaceae > JALZVT01. The sequence goes on along the minus strand of CAZSYU010000008.1, from coordinate 23,501 downwards.
GCCGCGGCCAATCACCAGGTGGTCCAGCAGCCGCACGTCCACTTCCGTCAGCAAGCGCTTAAGTCGCTCGGTAAGTTGCACATCACTCGCGCTCGGCTCGGGGTTGCCAGAGGGGTGGTTATGCGCCAACACCAGGGCGGATGCGTTGTACACCAGTGAGCGTCGCAGCACCTCACGCGGGTAGACCTGGGCGCGATCGACACTGCCTGCGAACAGCTCATCAAAACGCAACAGCTGATGCCGGGAATTCAGGAACATCACGGCAAAGACTTCCTGTGGCCGCCCACCCAGACGGTGGCGCAAAAACCGCTCAGCGCTACCGGCATCGGTGACTGGCCGCCCGGTAAGCAATGGGGCCTGCTCGTAGCGGGTCGCTAAACTCAGCACCGATTTAATGGCGGCTGCCTTGCCCAGGCCCACGCCCGTCACAGCCATCAGCGCCGTCGCGCTGGCATCCAGCACACCCGGCAACCCATTAAACTCAGTGAGCAAGATCTGGCCCAGCTCTGGCGCGCCATCGCTAGTTTGTTGCCCCCCTAACAAAGCGCTCAGCAACTGGGCGTCACACAGCATGTCGGGCCCGAGTCGCAGCAGCCTGGAACGCGCATCGAAGCCGCTCAGAACAATCTACCAAAACAGGGCGCTACGCCGCTCCCGCCCGCAGTGCTAAGGTTTCGCGGGCGATCAATCAGTATGACAAGGTAACTATGGATCAGGGCACTCTAGGCGAGTTGGCAGGACGACACATACTACTCGGCATCACCGGTGGCATAGCCGCGTACAAAACCCCGGATCTCGTGCGAAAACTGCGCGCCGCGGGCGCCGAGGTGTGCGTGGTAACCACCGCCGGCGCCGCGCAGTTCGTTAGCAGCACAGCGCTGCAGGCCGTTAGCGGGCGCGCTGTGCGCCAGTCTTTGTGGGACGAAGACGCTGAGGCCGCCATGGGTCATATTGAGCTGGCACGCTGGGCGGACACCGTGTTGATTGCGCCCGCCACCGCCAACGCTGTGGCGAAACTGGCACATGGGCTGGCTGACGATTTGCTCACCACTCTGTGCCTCGCCACCACTGCCGCACTGGTTATCGCACCGGCCATGAACGTGCGCATGTGGCAGCATCCAGCGACCAGCAGCAACGTCGCACTGCTTGAGAGTCGTGGCGTGCACCTGCTAGGGCCCGCCGAGGGCGAACAGGCTTGCGGGGAATACGGCCCAGGACGCATGCTCGAACCGGCAGCAATCAGTGCCGCGCTGGCGAGCATCGCACCCGGTGAATCTGTCCAGCGGCCACAATCTGCCCTGGGCGCCGATAACACCCCAGATCCTGCCGCAAGGTCCCGGCTCTCCAGCAGCCAACTGGCTGGCATCAATGTCCTGATCACGGCGGGCCCCACCCGCGAACCCATCGATCCGGTGCGCTATCTGTCGAACCGCAGCACTGGCAAACAAGGCTACGCTCTCGCCGCGCAGGCAACGCGTATGGGCGCTAACGTCACCCTGGTCAGCGGGCCGACCGCGCTGCCCGTACCGCCAGGTGTTAAGCGCATCGACGTACTCAGCGCCGATGACATGCTCGCTGCTGTAACCGCCAACCTCGCAGCGACCGACCTGTTTATTGGTGTCGCCGCGGTGGCGGACTACCGGGTTGCAGAAGTCGCTTCCGAAAAGATCAAGAAAACCGCTAAAACCCGCGACGGAATCAGCATCGATCTGGTGCCGAATCCCGACATCATTGCGCACGTTGCCACCACCACCAACGGACCGGTTACCGTGGGCTTCGCCGCCGAAACGCACAAGGGTCTGGAACACGCGCGGGCCAAGCTTGAGCGCAAAAACCTCGATATGATCGCGTTAAACGACGTCGCCGATAGCCGCATTGGTTTTGCCAGCGACCAAAACGCCCTGACCATCCTCTGGCCGAACGGCGAACAACAGGTGCCCATGCAAGACAAGGACGCCATCGCCAGGACGCTGCTGAACAAGGCGGTAGAGCTGTTTCCCGACCGACTCAGTGTGCACTCACCAACCCCCTAACGCCGCCCGGTTCTCACTTTTTCAGCGAGTTGCTCTGGTTGACTCTGGTATGACCGCGCTCACGGCATTACCATACCGCGACCTGTGAGGAGTGCTCGTGGCGAAACAACAACTCAAACCCGCTGGCGGCCTTGGTCGCTTCAACGCACTGGCCATGGGCCTTGCTTTGCTCGGCATCCTGCTGTGTGCCGGTTTGCTCTACCTGCAAGTGGTGCAAGGGGGCAATAGCAACCACAACGCACACATCGCTGATACGCACGCTGATGCCTTGGCAGCAATGATCGACAGCCGCTATCGCGAGTTGCGCAAGCAACTAACGCTACTGGCACGCACAAACTCGGTAATCAGCGCACTAAGTAGCAATGACAGCGCAGCCCAAAGTGCCGAAGAGGCAAGATTGCTAGCCAGCATTGCGCATGCTCGCCGCGTAGAACTCATTGGGCTTGGCACGGCTAAAGTGGATCTGAATGCCGCTACCCCTATCAACTTCGTCGCGCTGGATCTACTGCGGCGTGCTGAGCTTACGGATTTTGTCGGTCCGGAGGCGAGCGCCAATCCAGGCGATGTTCTCTACGCAGCAGCCCAGGTAACCGACAGCAGCGAGGTTCTCGGCGTCCTGTTTGTTGCCCTCTCTGACGACTATATCAATGACTCGCTCGCCGGCTTCAACAGCGACCTTGGGCTGCTGCAAATAGAGCAAAGTGTCGACAACGCCGGGCCCGCCATCGTTATCGAATACGGCAGTGGCACCCAGGCGCTGGTGACCCTTCGCAGGCCGCTACAAGCCCCCGGCTGGGTGGCTCTGTTTAGCGGCAATGCAACCACCAAAGCAATCGATTTCAATAGCTTGTGGTTACCACTGGCCGCTGCACTCGCGCTTGGCCTTGGCGGTATCTGGCTTGCCTTCAGTCGCCTGACTAAAGTTATTGACGACGATTGCGATGCACTTGTCGATTATGGGGCCAATGCGTTTGGCGGCCACGCTGGAAAAACCGATCACTTCCAAATCGACGCTCTGCAGAATGTGGCAAAGAATTTCGCCGGAACCATTGCAGAACGGACTGCCAACATAAGCGCAGTGAAATCAGCGCGCACCGCAAAGTCCACAAACCCAGAACCAACACTCGACTCACCGCCAGCCAAACAGGATCAAGAGCGGGCTGACAAACAAGCCGCTGGTGCTAAAAAGGCGGCAGCTGTTGCAGGCACGCTCGCCGCAGGGAGCGTAGCCGCCGATCAGCTCAGCAACGACGCTGACGATTTTCTCGACATTGACGAGCAAGATCAAAAGCTAACCAGTGCTGCGCCGACTGCGGGCACAGAACCTCAGAGTGTCGAAGAAGCAAACGATTTAACGGCCGATTTCAAAGATCTCACCGACGTAAGCGACGACAACTTTGGTATGGAAGTCAGCGAAGTCGATGACGCCTTGCCTGACATGGAATTTGATGCGGGTATTTTTCGCGCCTACGACATTCGCGGCATCGTTGATACCAACCTGACGCCAAAGGTCGTCTACTGGATTGGCCGCGCGTTTGCCGCCCAAGCAAAGAGCGAAGGCCAAACTCGCACCGCCGTTGGACGCGATGGGCGACTCTCGAGTCCCGAGCTGGCGCAGCAACTCATTCACGGTCTGCTTGAAGGTGGAATGGATGTGGTCGACATTGGTCAGGTCACAACGCCGATGCTGTACTTCGCTACACACACACTCAATACCGGCACCGGCGTCATGATCACCGGCTCGCATAACCCTCCCGAATACAACGGGCTGAAAATGATGATCGGTGGCTCGACACTGGCCGAAGGAAGCATTACAGCGCTGCACCAGCGTCTGCTTGATAACAAGCTGGACTACGAAAGCACCGAGGGTGAACTGGCTGCAGTGGTTATCGACAGCGAGTACATAGATCGCATTCTCGATGACGTTGCCGTCGCAAAATCTCTGAAAGTCGTTGTCGATTGCGGTAATGGGGTCGCTGGCGGCGTTGCCCCTCTACTGCTGCAAGAACTGGGTTGTGAAGTAATACCGCTGTACTGCGAAGTAGACGGCACCTTCCCAAACCATCATCCCGATCCTGCAGAACCGGTTAACCTGACTGATCTGATCAAGATGGTTAAGACCGAGCAAGCAGACATAGGCTTGGCCTTCGACGGCGACGGCGATCGTATTGGCGTGGTTACCAACAGCGGTCAGATCATCTGGCCCGACAAATTAATGATGTTGTTTGCCCGCGACATCGTCGGACGCAACCCTGGCTCGGACATCATCTTCGACGTTAAGTGCTCGCGGCATTTAAACAATCTGATAGCGGAACATGGCGGCCGTCCTGTCATGTGGAAGACCGGCCACTCGCACATGAAGGCCAAGTTAAAAGAAACGGGCGCGCTGCTTGCTGGAGAATTCAGCGGACATCTGGCATTCGGTGAACGTTGGTACGGTTTTGATGACGCTGTCTATAGTGCTGCGCGACTGTTGGAAATTCTCGGTGGTGGCTCCGCCAGTATGAGTGAACTGTTCGCGGAGTTTCCAGAGACACAGTCAACTCCTGAGTTAAAAATCCAGACGACAGAAGACGCAAAGTTCAAAATCATGGATAGGCTGGCTGCCAATGGAGATTTCAAAGAAGGCACCGTGACTTCAATCGATGGCATTCGCGTCGACTACGAAAACTCATGGGGCCTAATTCGTGCGTCGAACACTAGTCCGGTATTAACACTGCGTTTTGAGGCAGACACCGAAGCCGATCTCGATGCAGTACAAAATATTTTCCGCACTGAACTCGCCAAAATTCACAGCGCGCTGACTTTTTAGAAGTGCCTATATCATGAAACGAGTAGCCTCCAGCAGCGCTGGCACAACGGATTTCACCTCGGCAAGCTCCGTTGCTGAAGTTCTCACCGAAGCATTGCCATATATTCAGAAGTTTCACGGCGCAACCATGGTGATCAAGTATGGTGGACACGCCATGGTTGACGAAGAACTCAAGCAGACCTTCGCTCGCGATATTGTTTTGCTGAAGCTGGTCGGCATCAACCCATTGATCGTCCACGGTGGGGGACCGCAGATTGGTCAGCTGCTCGAAAAACTGAACATACCCACGCAGTTTGTTGGCGGCATGCGCGTTACCGACGATGACACGATGAACGTCGTCGAAATGGTACTTGGTGGCGCGGTGAATCAGGACATCGTGAGCCTGATAAACGCGCAAGGCGGACGCGCCGTAGGGGTCACAGGCAAAGATGGCAAACTCATTACTGCGAGTCGCCTTGAAATGCGCGACCCGAGCCAGGCGGCGGCAACCTCAGAAATCATTGACATCGGCCACGTTGGGGATGTCAAAAAGGTAAACGGTGCAGTACTCGACGCTCTAATGGGCCAAGGCTTTATTCCGGTGGTTGCCCCTATTGGAGTTGGTGAGGATGGTGAGGCGTACAACATCAACGCCGATATCGTGGCTGGAAAAATCGCCGAATTTCTCGGTGCAGAAAAATTGATATTGCTCACCGATACTCCCGGCATCCTGGACGCCGACGGCCAAACACTTACTGGACTGTCTCCGGCAGAAGTGACGCAGCTCATCAAAGACAACGTAATTCAAGGCGGTATGTTACCCAAAACCCAGTGCGCAGTTAATGCGATTCAGGCCGGAGTAAACTCCGTGCAGATTATTGACGGTACGGTCCCCCACGCACTGCTGTTGGAAATTCTGACCGATGCCGGCGTTGGCACAATGATCGGAACCTGAAGTTATGCCAAGGCCTGATAGAAAGAGACAGATTCTCGAAGCCTTTGCACTCATGCTGCAAAGCAATACTGGCACACGCATAACGACTGCGGCACTGGCAAGGCAAGTGGGTGTTTCTGAGGCTGCGCTGTACCGGCATTTTCCCAGCAAAGCAAAAATGATCGACGCACTACTCGAGTTCGCCGAACAAAGCGTCTTCAGCCGCATTACGGTCGTGTTGAGGGAGGAATCGAACATACAACAGCGTTGTTACCAGATCTTGTATCTGTTGCTTTCGTTTGTCGAAAAAAATCCCGGGTTTGCGCGCTTGCTTGTAGGTGATGCGTTACAGGGAGAAAACGATCGTCTACGCGTGCGAGTACGCCAGTTCTTCAATCGTATGGAAACCCAGCTGCGGCAGGTCATTCGAGAACATCAAGCGACCCAATTAGAAAGGCCACAACTATCTGCTCGTGACGCGGCCAATCTGTTGCTGAGCGCGGCCGAAGGCCAAATCAATCAATTTGTTCGATCAGAGTTTCGAGACTTGCCAACCACGATGTGGCCACAGCATTGGTCGGTGTTGCGCGAGGCTCTAGTAAAGTAACTACTTTATTAAAGAGTGGTTAGGCTTCTTCACCCACCTCGACTCGCGTCGTCCTATCCGATTTGGTAAGGCCGTGTACTTCGCGGAACAACACCCGATCGCGAGCGTGGCGCTCGCGCTCCACATCCTTTTGTTTGATGCGTTGATCCATTTCCAGCTCCAGGTTTGCAATCTGCTCGACCAGGGTCGCGATGTTTGCCACCAAATCGTCTGACAGCGTGTTGCCTGCACGCTGAATGCGCGCTGCCTGAGTTTCGAGGCGCTGACGTTGGGCTCTTAGCTGACGCACATTAGCTGTGGTGTTCGCCATGCTGTTGTCGATAGACAGCAACGCTTTCTTAAGTGCGTAGTCGATATCGGCTTCAGAACCGTAGAGCAGGTTGATGCGCCGCACCGCTTCTTCCCGCGCTTGCTTCGCCTCTAACCGAGCTATGTAGGCACGCGCCTCTGCCGGAGCAAGCTGTGGATCAACGGTATCCAGTACCCGACCCGTTTCATCCAGCACTTCATAGCCGTTCTTAACCCGATCGCTGGGTACGCTACTCGCAATAACCCAGCGTTTGTTGTCGTCTTTATACCGGTACAGCTTGGCCGCGTGCACGCTGCCAGGTAGCAAAACAGATAGCAAACAGGTGACCACGAACGAACCAACATACTTATTCACAACAAGTCGCCTCCCACCCAGCTTATTGACGGGCGGTAGTGCGGCAAGAGCGCGCGAAGCAGTCGTTTTCTTATCGATTGTATTTGTCAATTTAGTTACCTCCGATTCTCTACAGCCGATCACCAGCTAGTAGACACAGTAGGTATTCCGGTAGTTCAGAATAGCCTGCAGAGCTTCCGAGTGTGTGCCTTCAGAGTCAAGGTAATCGATCACATCCTGCAACCTGACAATACTGCGGACCGGCACCTCGAGTTCCTGCATCAAGGTGCCAATCGCCGTCATGCCACTGCCATCGGCTGGATTGTCCGATCCAGGTGCCAGCACCCGCTCCTCGCGATCGAGGGCAACGAGCACGCCGGTTAGTGCACCCCGCCCGGTCTTGATTAAACCCAGGGCTTCACGCACCGCCGTTCCTGCGGTGAGCACGTCATCCAAAACCACCACCTTGCGCCCCGTGATCTCTGCACCAACCAGCTGACCGCCTTCACCATGATCTTTGGCTTCTTTGCGGTTATAGGCTATTCCAGGGTTTGGTCCAGGGTTTGGTCCAGGGTTTGGTCCAGGGTTTCCAGCGGTT
>CAZSYU010000008.1:0-15795 GCA_964611345.1 uncultured Pseudomonadales bacterium | reverse complement strand
TCCAGGGTTTGGTCCAGGGTTTGGTCCAGGGTTTGGTCCAGGGTTTCCAGCGGTTTCTGTCAGTGCAATTGCACATGCCGCTGCCGAGGCAATGGGAATCCCCTTGTACGCCGGACCGAACAAAACCTCATACGACCAACCTAACTCCTTAAGCGCCGCGGCATAGGCCTGCCCCAGAGCAGCCAGGCCCTGCGCATCTGCAACCTTGCCCAGATTGAAGAAGTACGGGCTCTGACGACCAGACTTCAGCGTGAAGTCGCCAAACTGTAATACTTCTTGCTCAATCATGAGCCGCACGAACCCCTGGCGCGCCGCGCTGGCTGCCGGGCTGCTGGTTAATGTATCGGGCTGTTCCTCTCTACTGGGCATACGCAATTCTCAGGCAGCGTCCAGGGCGGCTCTTTGGGCTTTGATAATATCTTCAATGCCGGCCTCGGCGAGCGCAAGCATGGCCGTGAGTTCGGCGCTTGCAAACGGGGCTTGCTCGGCGGTGCCCTGCACCTCGATAAAGCCGCCACCCTCGACCATTACTACATTCATATCAGTCTCCGCCGTGGAATCTTCCGCGTAATCAAGATCGAGTACGGGTGTCCCTTCCCAGATGCCACAGGATATAGATGCCACAAAACCACTGAACGCCGACTGAATTCCCACTTTATTGCAGGCAAGAGCAAGGGCCAGACAACCCCCGGTGATTGATGCGGTACGCGTGCCACCGTCCGCCTGCAACACGTCGCAATCGATGCGAATGGTCTTCTCACCCATGGCATCCATGTCCATCGCCGCGCGCAAAGAGCGGCCGATCAAACGCTGGATCTCGACGGTGCGGCCAGATTGTTTACCGCGCGCAGCTTCCCGATCTACCCGTGAATGAGTAGACCCCGGCAACATGCCATATTCGGCAGTTACCCACCCTTTGCCCTTGCCGCGCATAAACCCGGGAACGCGATCTTCCACCGATGCGGTACACAACACTCGGGTGCCACCAAACTCAACCAGCACGGAGCCAGCCGGATGCGCTGTAAAGCCGGTTGTGAAGCGCAACTCACGCATAGCCTGGGGCACTCGGCCGCTGGGTCTTTGGGTCGACATAAACGTCATCCTGAGAAAATTGGTCGCGCATTATACGCCTAGCGGACAGGCCGCGGGCTGTTAGAATGCGAGGACGATTGCTGCCCGGCTGTGCGGGCAAATCTACTTTTTCGAGCAAAAGCAAGATGGTTCAAAGCATGACCGCGTTCGCGCGGCACGAGATAGAGGCGCCGTGGGGTTCCCTTGTGTGGGAATTGCGTACGGTAAACCATCGATTCCTTGAGCTTGCATTTAGCTTGCCTGACAACTCCCGGATGCTCGAACAGTCCCTGCGTGATCTCACGCGCAGCAAACTGCAACGCGGCAAACTGGACGCGACTCTGCGAATCAACCACACCGTGCGCGAAACCCACCTGCAAATTAATCGTCCCGCTTTGCTGCAGTTACTTGCAACCCTCGAACAAGTGCGCCGCGACGCTCCCGAGTTCAGCCAGGCAAACCCGATGGATCTGTTGAACTGGCCCGGCATTCTGGAAGATCGTGACGCCAAGCTGTTTGAGAACTTTATGCAATTAGCCGAAGAATCTTTCAGCACCGCGCTGGATGAACTGTTGGCCACGCGCAAACGTGAAGGCACCAAACTGGCAGGACTGGTCGGTGCCCGCCTGCAGAACATGGAACAACTCGTTGATGAGTTAAAACCCATAATTGCGCCCTTATCCGCCGCCCTGTCCGAGCGACTGCATGCACGCCTTGTAAAGCTCAAGGTCGAAGTAGACCCCAACCGACTGGAACAGGAAATCGCGGTGCTTGCCCAGCGCGCTGATGTCGCAGAAGAACTCGACCGCCTTGCCATCCACGTTGCTGAGGCCAAGAAAGCGCTCGAAGACACAGGTCCACACGGTCGGCGACTCGATTTTTTAACCCAGGAGCTAAACCGCGAGGCCAATACCCTGGCCAGCAAGTCGGTTCTGCCTGAAGCCTCGCAACGCGCAGTCGATATGAAGGTATTGATCGAGCAGGTGCGCGAGCAAGTACAGAACATTGAATAAAGGCCTGTTGTTCGTAGTTGCCGCACCCTCGGGTGCGGGTAAAACCAGTCTGGTGGCGGCGCTGCTAGAAGCCCTGCCCGACCTGGCACTGTCCATCTCCCACACCACTCGCCCCATTCGCCCTGGCGAACAAGACGGCGTGGACTATCACTTCACGGAGCGCGCCACCTTCGAGCGCATGATCGAGGATGGTCAGTTTCTCGAATCTGCGGACGTATTCGGTAACCTGTACGGCACCGCGAGCGCAAGCCTTGCAGCCCAACGCGAGGCCGGCCACGACCTGGTGCTCGAAATCGACTGGCAAGGCGCCAACCAGGTACGCGCTGCGTTCCCTGACGCCATCAGCATTTTCATCCTGCCACCCAGCCGGGCCGAGTTATTGGCCAGACTGAAAGATCGGGGCCAGGACAGCGCCGACGTCATCGAACGCCGCACGGCCCAGGCCCACATCGAGCTTAAGCAATACAACGATTTCGACTATCTGGTGATCAACGACGACTTCACCACCGCCAGAGATGATCTCCTTGCCATCGTGCGAGCCGCCCGGAGCGGCCGTGAGGCGGTCAAACGGAGCCATGCGGCCCTAATAACCGACCTGCTGGCCTGAACGCCAGCACTGGCCCCGCGCTGGCTAGAAGCGATTGCACAGATCGGCCTCCCCCAGTATCATCCGCCCCCCGCTAAATCCCGAGTTGAACTATGGCACGCATCACTGTTGAAGACTGTCTGGACCACGTAGACAACCGCTTCGAACTCGTCCTGGTCGCAACCCGCCGCGCCCGCCAACTCTATAACCGCGGTGCCGAGCCACTGCTCGACGAAGAAAACGATAAGCCTACCGTCATCGCGCTGCGCGAAATCGCCGCCGACCTGATCAATGACGAAATGCTTGACGCTGGGGATGCAACGCCAGAGGATGACCCTATTGAGATTCCGTTTGGTGCAATGGGCGCAGGCCCAATCGGTGGCACTTCTGAAAGTGCTGGTGAAAGTTCTAGTGCGGGTAGCAGTGACGGCACTATCGGCGGCCCGGTTGCAGGTGGCACGGGCGCAGATAATGTGGGTAACCCAACCGACGAAGGCGCAGCAGGCGGTCCAGCCCCAATGGGCACGCAAGGTTTAGCAGGTACACCGGATGAGGGCAGCGCCAGCCTCTGAGTCCTATTTCATATCAAGGTTAGCGGAGACCGCACAACAGGATGCGGTCGCTGCACCTGCGACCATCGAGAGCCTCGCGGCGCTCCTTAACGAGTACCTGCCCCAGAGCCAAACCGACCAGGTTGTAGCCGCCTACAACTATGCTGCGGAAGCCCATCGCGGCCAGGGCCGGCGAACCGGCCACGCCTACATCACGCACCCTTTGGCAGTTGCCAATATTCTGGCTGAAATGCGCATGGACCGGCAAACGGTGATGGCCGCGCTGTTGCATGACGTCATCGAAGATACGGGTGTCGGCAAGACCGCCCTAGGTGATCTGTTTGGCGCCGACGTGGCCGAAATTGTCGATGGTGTGTCCAAACTTGCCACCATGTTCAACTCACGGGCTGAAGCCCAGGCTGAAAACTTTCAGAAGATGGCACTGGCAATGGCTCGCGATATTCGCGTCATCATGGTCAAACTGGCCGATCGCCTGCACAACATGCGCACCATTGGCGTTATGCCGCCAGAAAAACGTCGCCGCATCGCGCGCGAAACGCTCGACTACTACGCCCCCATCGCCAATCGACTCGGCATTCACACGATGAAAACCGAATTTGAAGATTTGGGTTTTCATGCGCTCTATCCGTTACGCGCCGATCGTATTTCGCGCGCAGTAAAGTCTGCACACGGCAATCGCCGTGCGCTCATGAAGAACATAACAAAAGCGATCGACGCGGCTCTCGAACAAGACGGGTTAGAGGCCCAACTGTTTAGTCGCGAAAAACACCTGTATTCGATTTATCGAAAAATGAAAACCAAGCGCAAAGCGTTCTCTGAAATCATGGATGTCTTTGGCTTGCGCATTGTGGTCGCCGATGTCGACACCTGCTATCGAGTGCTGGGTTGCGTGCACAATCTGTTTAAGCCCGTGGCCGGTCGCTTCAAAGACTACATCGCTATTCCAAAAGCGAATGGCTATCAAAGCCTGCACACGACCTTGTTCGGATTGCATGGTGTACCCATCGAAGTGCAGATTCGCACCACCGAAATGGAGTCAGTTGCTGAGCATGGAATAGCGGGCCATTGGCTGTACAAAAACGACGATGATGGCACACAAGGCTCACAGCGCACACGGCAGTGGGTGCGCGATCTGCTCGACTTGCAAAAGCGTGCCGGCAATCCACTCGAGTTTGTCGAAAGCGTGAAAATGGACCTGTTCCCGGACGAGGTGTACGTGTTCACACCAACCGGAGAAATACTCGAGCTGCCACGAGGCGCCTGCCCAATCGACTTTGCCTACGCGGTGCACACTGACATTGGCAATCATTGCGTCGCCTGTCGTGTTGACCGCAATCTCGCACCGTTGTCAGCACAACTGCAAAGCGGCCAGTCCGTAGAGATCATCACCTCAGAAGACGCGAGTCCAAACGCCGACTGGCTGAGCTTCGCCGTCTCTGGCAAAGCTCGCTCGGCCATTCGCCAGGCCCTCAAGGTTCAACAGCGGTCTGACTCACTGGCACTCGGCCGCCGCTTGCTAAACCGGTCACTGGCTAACGCCAACACCTCCATAAAGGACCTCGACTTCCGCCGCTTGCGCAAGGTGTTTACAGAATTCAAGGTAAAAAAGCTCGACGAGCTGCTGATGCAAATCGGCATGGGCAACCTCATGGCCTACGTTGTCGCGCAAAACCTGCTGGCGGCAGACAACCCCGACTTCGAAGCTATTGATGTGAATCAGGGTGGGCCGGTAGCGATTCGTGGTGGCGAAGGGTTGGTCGTGAATTACGGACACTGCTGTGGGCCGGTGCCCGGCGACGCGATTGTGGGACACATGACACCGGGCAAAGGTTTTGTTGTGCACATCGAAACCTGTAACAACATTACTGAGATTCGCAGACGTTCCGCGCAAGAGATCATACCGGCGCGCTGGTCTGATAACCCCAAAGGCGAGTTCGACACACTGCTACGCCTGCAGGTCGAAACCAAAAAGGGTGTGATTGCTGAAATCGCCGCGACGGTTGCCGAAGTAGACGCTGGCATCGAAAACATCAAGGTTGAAGAGAAAAGTGCAAAGCTGTCGAGTGTCGTCTGCGAGGTATCGGTGCGCGATCGCACCCACTTGGCTCGGTTGATGCGGCGACTCCGCCGCATTGCTCATGTGCATGGTTTGTCTCGCGTCGTGCACTAAGCATCAGCACCTCTGCGTTACGACAATGACCACACAATGACCACACTTAGCGGCATCGCTCCGCTCAAACAACTCAAAGGGGTGGGCCCGGCGCTCGAGGAAAAGCTCGCAAAGATTGGACTATTTGTGGTGCGTGACCTGCTGCTGCATATCCCGTTGCGCTACGAAGACCGCACCCGCTTTGTGCCACTCAACCTCATGCGTCCCGGCAAGGCCGCACTCTTTCACGGCGAAATTGTCGAATCTCGTGTTGTGTTCGGGCGCCGCCGCTCGCTTGTGGTGACACTCACTGACGCAACCGGCTATATACAGATCAGGTTGTTCCACTTCTCGCGCCGGCAACAAGAGGAGCTGCTGGCTGGTGTGCAATTGCGCTGCTTTGGCGAACCACGCTTTACCGGCAAGAGTCTGGAAATCGCGCACCCGGAGTATCGAGTTGTACAGGGCGAACTGGAACCACCCGAAGGCGTGCTCACCCCTGTCTACCCCACCACCGAGGGGTTAGGGCAGGCCCGCCTGCGCAAGCTGGTCGATCAGGCATTGGCGATCGGCTGGGATGGCTTTGAGCTGCCTAGGGCGAGTGCCGACCCTGTGTTCAAACTGGGCATGAACGAGGCCATTAACATTTTGCATCATCCCCCGGCAGAGGCTGGTAGCGCCGACTTGCAGCAGGCGCAACAGCGGCTGGCAATGGATGAGCTGCTCGCCCATCACTTGCTCATGAAGGAACGCCAGGTGATTCGGCTCCGCGAACGCACTCTGCCGCTGCCCCAGGCAGGCGGGCTGGGCAAACAACTGCTCGAGCGGCTGGGGTTTGAACTCACAAGCGCCCAGAAGCGTTGCGTGCGCGAGCTGTTTAACGATCTCGACCGTAATCAACCCATGCTGCGACTCGTACAGGGCGATGTGGGGTCTGGCAAAACCATCCTGGCCGCCTTTGCCGCAATTCGAGCTGCCGAGCATGGCGCCCAAACGGCCATCATGGCGCCAACAGAAATCCTCGCCGAGCAGCACTACATGAACTTCTCCGAGTGGCTCTCGCCGCTGGGCATTGAGGTGTGCTTGCTAACGGGTCGCCTGACGGCGGCCGAGCGCCGGCAGCAACTGGCGCGCATAGCAACAGCCGAGGTGCCCGTCGTGATAGGCACCCATGCCCTGTTCCAGCACTCGGTGACCTTCGGCAACCTGGCCCTCGCTGTCATCGACGAGCAGCATCGATTTGGCGTCCACCAGCGTATGGCCCTAAAACACAAGGGCCAGCTACCACACCAGCTCATCATGACCGCCACCCCGATACCTCGCACACTGACCATGGCGATCTATGCCGATCTTGATATATCGATAATCGACGAATTACCGAAGGGACGCCAGCCCATCCAGACACGCAGACTGCCAGACAGCCGCCGCGCCGAAGTCATCGACTGGTTGCGCCCGCGACTGGCCAAGGGCGATCAGGTGTACTGGGTGTGCAACCTGATCGACCCGGCAGAAGATCCCAAACTGCATTGTGTCAGTGAGCTGTTCGAAGAATTGGACCGAGAATTGCCAAATGTCCCCAAAGCACTGTTGCACGGGCGCCTGCCGTCCAACGAGAAAAGCGCCACTATGGCGGCCTTCAAGGCGGCTGACACTGGACTGTTGGTCGCGACCACCGTCATCGAGGTGGGCGTCGACGTCCCCAACGCAAGCGTTATCGTGATCGAAAACACTGAACGCCTGGGCCTGGCCCAATTGCATCAGCTCCGCGGCCGCGTGGGTCGCGGCAGTCGCAAAAGCTACTGCGTGCTGCTGCACAGCGACAAGCTGGGCGAGTTCGCGGAGGCCCGCCTAAACGCCATGGTGGCGAGCCAGGACGGTTTCTACATAGCCGAACAAGACCTGCAACTGCGCGGCCCTGGCGATGTGCTGGGCACCCGGCAAACGGGCGAAGCCCAGTTTCGGGTGGCGGATTTGATGCGGGATGCGAGCCTGTTGCCGGCGCTTGGTGAGCTGGGCGACAGGCTATTAGCCGAGGATCCCGCGTCCGCGACCGCCATGCTGGCCACCTGGGCAACGCCCGACTGGGGCTACGGCAGCGTCTGATCGGCCTGACAGGCTCACGGCGGAATCGACTGTTTGGCACTAATTCACAGTTTGTTCAGTAAAAACATGGTGTTATGTCTACAAACGGTGCAACCGAAACCACCGGCCCCAGACCACCGGCAAAGGCCGGGGGAGAGCAAGCATGAGTCGATTGAGCCCGCAGGCACGCCAGTTCCGTACCCCCGCTACCCTGGGCGCTGAAAATCGCCAGTTCGCCAATACCTGTGGACTGTCCCAGCACAACGCCACCCACAACTTTCTGCCGGCCTTTCGCAACGAAGAAACTGGTGAGGTTGCCCTCGCCAGGTTTGCTGATGGGCGCCAAGCGCCGATGCACGTCATTATCGGTCTGCCAGATTCCTGGGCCATTGCCCGAAATAGCCGGGGGCAGATCGCAGCTATCGCGGGCTGTGTTGTCGCCGGCTTTGTCCGTGACGGCCAGTTCTTTACCCGCGCAGAGGCCGCCGCTGCCGCAGAGTAGGCAGACAGCGCCTCAGAGCAGGCTTGCTCCGGCCTGATCAGCCTGCGAAGCTGGTTGTACCTCAACCAGTCCCTAATCGGGAAGGAGCCAGTAATGGCTGCTATCGAAAAGCTGGCGAGCGGTGACATGTTTCCGCAACTCAAGCTGCACGCTGCGGGCGGCGACGCCTTCACGCTGCCGGACGACATCTCCACCGACTACGCCATCGTACTGTTTTACCGCGGCCATTGGTGACCGTTCTGCCGCCGTCTGTTAGACGGCTATGAAGCCAGACGCGATGACTTTGCCGCACTGGGAGCCAGCATTTTTGCCGGTACTGTGGATAGCGAAGAACTCACTGCCGAAGTTGCAAAACCCCTGTCCTTCCCCATTGCCCATGGAATGACCCGTACTGACGGCGACGCTATCGGCAGTTGGTGGGACGACCGGCGTGATCACATTCAACCGTCAGAGTTTGTATTGAACAAGCAAGGCAGAGTGATGTTCTCGACCTACAGCAACTCACCCGTTGGGCGGATGGATCCGGCAGAGACGCTAACGCTGCTGCAGTTCCTGAAATCCATGGCCGACAAAAAAAGCGGCTAACAAGCCAGCCTAAGCAAACCTGACGAGAGTAGGGTCATGATGAACTGGCCCTACTCGCGCCCAAACAACAAACAAAAGTTATTTGCTGGCATAGCTACCACCTCGCGCTCAAACCACCCGCTTGTTTTTGCCACTTCGGCCACTGCTTCGAGATCTCGAATACCCCAGCGTGAATCGCGCTCACGCAACTCGGCGTCAAACGCCAGATTGCCAGGCGATGTGTGCTCGCCGGCACGCTTGAATGGTCCATAGATCAATAATGCAGCTGCTTCCGTTGCAACGCCCGCCGCATTTGCCACCAGCGCCTCGGTGACCGCCCAGGGCGAAATGTGCAACAGATTCACCGCCATGATCAGATCAAACCGTTCGCGCTGCCAAGCAACGGGCCACTCTGCGCGCACATCGAGATCCAGCGCCGCTGCTACATTGTTAAGTCGAGCTCTCGCCACGCGCGCATCGATTGATACCCGCATGGGTTCCTGTGGTTCCGTGGGTTGCCAGTGCACCTGCGGATGTCTGCTGGCGAACAACTCAACGTGCTGGCCAGGACCACAGGCTACTTCAAGCACACGCGGGGATTGACCCCTGACATTCTGGAGCACTTTCTGCACCACCGAATACAGCGGTTCGGCATTCCTGCCCGCCGCCGGATGATTAACAATCACGCCCTGCTCCCGTCACAACATCCTCCCTAAATCGGGGTTCGTAGTATCATTGATCTTCTGCGCAACCTTGAACCAGCTATGTCGGGAACTCCAGTGTCAGAGCAAGAAGAGAATTTCCAACACAAGCTCGACGCCGAAGAGAAAATCGAGCCGAAAGACTGGATGCCCGAGGCCTATCGAAAAACCCTGATCCGCCAAATCTCCCAGCACGCCCATTCTGAAGTAGTCGGAATGCTGCCCGAAGGCAACTGGCTAACAAGAGCGCCTTCTTTGCGTCGTAAAGCGATCCTTATTGCCAAGGTGCAGGACGAAGGTGGACACGGCGCCTATCTATACAGTGCCGCCGAGACGCTGGGCGCCTCGCGCGATCAACTCGAAACCGATCTAATCGAAGGTCGCTCGCGTTACTCCAGCATATTTAACTACCCCACGCCGACCTGGGCTGATGTTGGAGCCATTGGCTGGCTGGTTGATGGTGCAGCCATCATGAATCAAGTGCCATTGTGTCGCTGTTCTTACGGCCCCTACGCTCGCGCTATGGTTCGAATCTGTAAGGAAGAGAGTTTCCACCAACGTCAGGGCTTCGAAATTATGCAGGTGCTGAGCAACGGCACAACCGCGCAACAAGACATGGCGCAAGGAGCGCTCAACCGTTGGTGGTGGCCAGCTCTTATGATGTTTGGCCCACCGGATGCCGCCTCGGTGCATTCAAGCCAATCCATGCGGTGGAAAATAAAACGCTTCAGCAATGACGAGCTGAGGCAGCGCTTTGTCGATGCAACGGTCCCCCAGGCGGAACACCTGGGACTGACCATTCCCGATGCTGCGCTCACTCTCGACACAACAACCGGCCACTATCAGACCGGACCCATCGATTGGGATGAGTTTAACGAGGTATTGAACGGCAACGGACCCTGCAATGATGAACGCCTTGCCGAGTACACAGAAGCACGCAACGGGGGCGCATGGGTGCGCGAGGCCGCCAAGGCATGGGCTGCCAAACAAGCAGACAATCATGCTGATAAAGAGAGTACGACAGCATGAGCCAGTTTGAACTCTATGAAGTGTTCGTGCGCCCTAAAGCCGGTCTGGACCACCGTCACGTCGGCAGTGTGCATGCCAGCGATAACGCTATGGCACTGACCAAAGCTCGTGAACTTTATACCCGCCGTATGGAAGGCGTAAGCCTGTGGGTGATGCGCTCCAAAGACATCACCGCAAGCGACCCAACCGACGGCGCCGTACTGTTTGAACCAGCGAAAGACAAGGTGTACCGCCACCCCACCTTCTACAAGGTGCCAGACGGCGTCGAGAACATTTGACGTGCCGGAACCCGTCTCACAATCAGCCGCATTGCCAGCTGAAGACCTGTCCAGATACATCTTGCGCATGGGCGATACCTGTCTGATTCTCGGCCATCGCATGAGCGAACTCATGGGGCACGCGCCGGTGCTCGAAGAAGATCTGTCTGTTGCAAACATCGCTCTCGAACAGGTTGATCAGGCACGCGCATGGCTCACCCTGGCTGGCGAACTGACCCAACCCAGGCGCAGCGAAGACGAACTCGCCTACCTTCGAGATCAACATGAGTTTCTAAACCTGACCCTCGCCGAGCAACCCAACGGCCATTTTGGCGACACCGTGGTGCGCCAGTTGTTGGTATCTGCCTGGCAACGAGAATGGTACCGCTGCGCCGCCAAGGGTGCGCACCAAAAAATAGGCGAGCTGGCAAACCGGTTTTTACCGCAAACAGAATTTCACTGGCGCTGGGCTCGTGACTGGCTCGTGCGGTTGGGTGATGGCACCGAACTCAGTCACAACCGCGCTCAAGCCTCAGTAGACCAGCTTTGGCGTTACACCGGAGAAATTTTCACTAGTGATGAACTCGACGCTGCCGCAGTAAGGGCTGACATAGTCCCGGAGTTTATGGACTTGCCAGCGGCCACAGGTAGCGCGCTCAGCGCGGCACTAACTGACGCCACCCTGGAACAACCTGCAACCACGGCAATTCGCTGGCACGGCAAACGCGGGGAGCACGGTGAAACACTTGGCATTCTGCTGGCAGAAATGCAATCCCTAGCTCGTGCACACCCTGGAGCGCAATGGTAGTGCAACAACACCAGTTAGTTATCAGTGAAGACGAAGGTAACACCAAGGCTCTCGCACTATCTGAGACAACGTTGTGCAAAGGCGGTCACGTCACCTGGATTTGCAGCATTGCAACTACCGCTGCACTTAAACAAGCTGAACAGATAGCGGCCCTCAAAAACGCACATCTCACAGCGCTTAATCTGCTAGTCATTACGCGCGAAGAGAACCAGCCATTCGCCGTGTTAACCGGCTCGCTCGACAGCGAGCGGCTGGACTCTTGTGCGCAACTTTTATTCGACCCAACCACTATCGATCAATGCGAGATTGTCACGGCGCCAGAACTGGCTACGCAACTTGGCGCATGGGCCAAGCCTAACCTGCCAGCCGCACAAATCACTACACATGCTCTCCTGACTGAGCAGGCGAATACGACACCCGGTGCCGAAGAATTTACAGGCGCCGACAAAGTGGTGGTGACAATTATTAAGGCCGGCCGGGAAACGCAGTTTCAAATGCGTCAACAGGCTGGCACGTTGCTCGATGGAGCCGAAGATGCCGGCATCGATTTACCTTTTTCGTGCCGCGGCGGGGTGTGTTCTACCTGTCGCGCGCTACTGCGCAGTGGCGAAGTGACCTTGCGAGAAAACTACGCGCTCGAAGACTGGGAACTGGACCAGGGATTTACCTTACCCTGCCAGGCAGAGCCCATTAGCCCTAAAATAAGGCTAGACTACGACGAGGTTTAGCGCCTGCGGGTGCACTACTCAGAATCACCACTCAGAATCGGAGTTTAACTATGAGCAACATGCACAGTTTTAGCATGGAATCTATCGACGGCCAGCAAGTCAGTCTCGCCGACTACAAAGATCAGGTCTGTCTGGTCGTTAACGTCGCCAGTGCCTGAGGGCTTACGCCCCAGTACGCCGGGTTGCGTACTCTGCACGAAGATCACCAAGCCAATGGATTTTCCGTATTGGCATTTCCCTGCAATCAGTTTGGTGCCCAGGAACCAGGCAGTAACGCAGAAATCAAAGAATTCGCCACATCGAAGTACAACGTCAGTTTTCCGCTGTTTGCCAAGACAGAGGTCAACGGCTCGGGCACCTGCGAGCTTTATCAATATCTAAAAAGTACAGCTCTCGACGCAGAAGGCAACGAAGAAATTCCCTGGAACTTCACGAAGTTTCTGGTCGATCGAAAGGGCAACGCCGTCAAACGGTTTGAACCCAAAACCTCGCCCGAAGAAATCGCGGCTGAACTCGAAAACTGGCTGTAAGCGTATGCAGTGCGCGCAAGTAGCTGCGCGCACTGTCAATGCGTCTAGCGCTCTGGGTTCGGGCCAGACTTCACCCGATCGCGCCCTTCTGCTTTAGCTTCATTGAGCAATCGATCGACCTGCCGCAGGGCACTCTCGGCACTTTGCCCACGACGAACCAGTGTGGCACCAATGCTTGCGGTGACCTGCAGAGCAACGCCGTTATCAAGCTCGATAACCAACCGACGAATATGTAACCGCAAGCGTTCGGCCGCCAGCTGCAATCGCCGCTCGTCAGAGCTGCCCAACAACGCAACAAACTCTTCGCCACCCCAACGCACAACAAGATCGCTGTTGCGGCAGGTGGCGCGCATGGTCTCGGCAAGACGAACCAGCACTTCATCGCCCGCCTCATGGCCGTGGGTATCGTTAATCGCCTTAAAATGATCAATATCCACCATTATGAGCGCGGTCCCACCGGGGTTATCTGCACGCAAGCGCTCCGTGAGGGCAGCATGCAGCGAGCGCCGGTTTCCCAGCCCGGTCAGCTCATCAGTCATCTCATCAATCATAGACAACTCTGCGGGATCGTCGCTGGTCTGGTGTGGCTCGGCGGCGGCCGCCGTCGACTCGGATTGCTTGTTGCGACTCGCAACAACCGCGCCCGTTTGCACCCGCTTTTTGTAGTAATAGATGGCTGCAACGAACCCGCCCGTCAAGACGAGCAATACCATTCCAACAGCTACAGAATTCAAACGTGCGCACTCCCAGTGAACAGCGGAAATGATAGCGGTAGTAGTTAGCCTTTCGGGCTACCTGACTCACACTCAATGTGTGAGCGTCATCACGGCTCTAACAAGATTGGCTCACGCCTCTAACAAGATTGGCTCACGCCTCTAACAAGATTGGCTCACGCCAAGGATTCTCAAAAACATCGCCAGGGTTAATCACCGCCGCCGGGTCTACCTTGGGGCCCGCAAGACCCATACCGAACACCACGGGTTGCTTGCGCGAACCAATATAAACTGAGATGCGTGGACGCGCTGCCATGAAGGCATGAAATAGCTGCAGGCTTTCAAACTGCGCAAGTGTTGCCGGAAAGAAAGCACGCAGCTCATCGAGCAGTGCATAGGCCAGATAGTCAACCTGACTCACTCCCTCACCTACCCAAAAGTCACCGGCGTTACCCAGGTACAACCGTTCTAGCCCTATGAGGTAGTGGCTCAGCGCACCATTGGCAAAACTCTCTGGCTGAGTTTCATACTCCGGTCGCCAGGCAAACTGCCACAACTGCTCCTGCACTTCGGCAATAGCATGATAGGCCTCGTCATAAACAGCGCTGGCCACCGGATCAGCCGGCACCATTCCTGTGCTGGCGCCAAGATAACTCATGATCGCGTGGCTCTGTGTGATCGACAATCGCGGATCAGTGTAATGCGGTAACGTGCGCAACGGCAGGCTTTGCCGCAACGCCTGCCAGCTATCTGCCGAGCGTATGCGACGATCCATGAGCGGAATGCCTTGATCAGTAAACAGCAGACGGATCGCCTCTGCACGCCCGCGCATATCAAAGTACGTTACCGTTGGCCTGCCATCAGCACTCATCAAGTTGTCCTTTCGTTGTCATTCTATGGCGTTTGCCGGTGGCGGATACCGGTGCCGCTGGCCAGCGATGTCCTCGATATCAAGTGCAGCGCCATCAGCGCTGGGCGTTACATAATTGGGGCCAATCCCAACCTTGCCAAAGCCCCCCGGCAGATCGATCACGTAGTTGGGTTGGCATAACCCAGAGTAGGTGCCCCGCAGTGTCCTGAGCAATTCCTGCCCGCGTGCAATCGACACTCGAAAATGATCAGTACCCGGAGCAAGATCCAATTGATGCAGGTAATAAGGGACAATGCGTAACTCAACAAAGGTACGCATAAGTTCTGCCAGTGCTTGTTCATTGTCATTGACACCTGCCAGCAATACAGATTGAGATAACAGGGGTACGCCAGCGTCTGCCAGACGGGCAATTGCTGCGCGAGCCGCAGCACCAAATTCGTTCGCGTGATTCGCGTGCACAGCGACGTACACCGTTTTGTCACAGGCGCGCAACATTTGCACAAGCCTGTTAGTAATGCGTTCAGGTTTCACCACCGGCACCCGCGAATGAAAGCGCACAATGCGAACGTGTTTTGACCGCGCTAATCCGTCCAATAAGGTCTGCAGGCGAGAATCTGACAATACGAGCGGGTCACCACCCGATATTATTACTTCCCAGATTTCGGGATGTGTCGCAATGTAGTTAAATATTGCCTCGAACTGTTGCGTGTTAAGAGGACGCTCTGCGTTTGCTCCCACGCTCTCGCGACGAAAACAAAACCGACAGTAAACGGGGCATACCTGCGTTGCTTTTATAAGTACGCGATCAGGGTAACGATGCACGAGCCCTGGCATGGGAGAGTGCACGTCGTCACCAATGGGATCGACTCGATCGGTAGTTTGCGTCTCTAGCTCAGCAAGCGTCGGAATGTACTGTCGGGCAACCGGATCACTTTCATCTGCACGGTTCATGGTGGCTATCACTGCTGCGGAGACCGCCACCGAATAACGCGCGGCAACTTTTTCGAGCTGGCCACTCTCTGTTTCGCCGTGCGCGCTAATTAGATCTGCCTGCCGCAATTGATCTATGGTTCGCAGTGTTGTCATGGCACTAGGTTACCTGCCTGCTCGCGCTCACGCGAAGTTTTCCCGGTACCTGGTTGGCGCTACCCCAAAACGCTCAGTAAACGCCTTGGTAAGCGCCGAACCAGTGCCATAACCTGACGCCATGGCGACAGCTTTGATCGAGCGGTCAGGACTTAGCAGCAGTGTGCGCGCATGTTCCAACCGCAACTCAGACAGCAGTTGTGTCGGCGTTAACTGGAAGGCCGCGCGGCACCGACGATGCAACGTGCGCTCCGACATCGCCACTGCCCGGGCCATGGCCTCGATACTTATGGGCTTCTCGAGTCGCTCCTGCAAAAACGCAACCAATGGTGCCAGTCGATCGGTCTTCGACTTACCTTGCAAACTAATGGGCGCTGAAAATTGCGATTGGCCGCCGTGCCTGACCAGAAACACCACCAGCTGCCGCGCCGTCGCCATGGCGACATCGCGATTGGTGTCTTGCTCTATGAGCGCAAGCGTCATATCTACCCCCGACAGTACCCCTGCCGAGGTCCACAGGCGACCATCGGTTT
>CAZSYU010000007.1:64587-77798 GCA_964611345.1 uncultured Pseudomonadales bacterium | reverse complement strand
ACTCAAGAGTATTCGCGATCAGGCAGCGGCCACACCGGTGAACGGCACGACACTGTTGCAAGATAGCTCCTTTGCTCGAGATACCGACATGGCTGAAGTACAAATGCTGGCGCTGCAAGCCACCGAAGCACGCATTCATTCTGCGTTAACCAGCGGCGAGCGACCCGGTCCAGAGTCGTCCATTATGAAGAATCTCGGCGCCGACGTACGTCAGCGCTTTACCGAGCTGGGCGTAGACGCTGCCGGGATGTATGCCCAGGTTCACCAACCAGATGCACGCACTCCAGGCAGCAATATCGAGCCCGTTGGGCCGGCAGAAGCAATGACGGCGCAACCGTTGTATTTCAACATGCGGGCGACGTCGATCGCCGGTGGTACGAACGAGGTGCAAAAGAACATTGTTGCGAAACTGGTTCTGGGGCTTTAGTTAGTCGGCAATCGCTGCCACTTCGGAATGCTCTTGCACAAATTGCTCGACGTGGTTGCTGATCTCTTCGAACACATCACCCGCGTAGAGCCGCTGTTGTGCGAGCGTTTTATAGCTGTGATCAGCACTATCAAGCCAGCGCAGCGTCCCTTTGTCGCCCAATTCGTCCAGCACTTCTGTGACCAGCATCGGCTCAGCCAGGGCGTCCCGAGTGCCAGTGAGAAACAACATGGGCTTATCGATGAAGCCGAGATGTGCCGCGCGGAGGCGATTAGGCTTGTTCGCTGCATGCAATGGAAACGAGCAAAAAATAAGACCTTTAACTGGTAATTCATACTCGAGCTCACAGTGCGACGCCATGCGACCCCCGAAAGAATGGCCACCCACCCAAAGATCTAACTTAGGATGCGCCCGATGTACCCAATCAACGGCGGAAGCAATCGCCGCCGTAGCAACCTCGCGCGAGTCTACCCGGCGTTTGCCATCTTGCATAAATGGAAAATTGAAACGCAGGGTGCCGATATTGTTGGCCGCCAAGGCCCGCGCTATACCCAACATGTTGGCATGGTCATAGCCAGCACCGGCACCGTGGGCCATCACAAACAAATGTTGCGCACCTTCCGGCAACATCATCGCCCCTTGCAGCGTTAACCCGGCACAACTCTCGTAGCCCGGCAAATCGACGGTTTGCGTATTCATTGGTGCAATTAACCCGGCAAGTCAGAAATGCTACTAATAATGCTGCCCACCAAACCATAGTCTTTGGCTTCTTCGGCACTCATCCAGTAGTCACGATCGGTATCTTCAGTGACGCGTTCGAGCGGTTGGCCTGTCGCCTCGGCGATTGTTGCGTTTAAGCGCTCGCGGGTTTTCAATATTTCGCGCGCATGAATTTCGATGTCAGAAGCGTCACCACCAAAGCCACCAGCCGGCTGATGGATAAGAAAGCGCGTGTTCGGCAGGCAGTAACGATCTTCGACCGGCGGCGCAAGAAACAGATGATTGGCAATACTGCCCACCCAACCAGTACCAACAACAATGACCTGTGGCTTGATAAACCGGATCATGTCAAAAATTGTGTCGCCCGACTCAACGTGACCACCCGGTGAACCAACGAACAGCGTAATTGGATCATCGTTCTCAAACGCAAGGGCCAACAGGCGTTCTGCCGTGCGCTGCGCAACATCCTTGTTGATCTCGCCGAAGATCGTCAGCGTGCGATTTTTCAACATGGTCTGCTCAAGCATATTGAATTGCTTGGCGGCGTCTGGCGCCTCGGTGTCCGCGCTCCTAATGGACCGGGTATCTGGACGGTCGCTCATCTGTGGGGCCAAATCTGCTTTTGCTCCAGGAACGAGGCCCTGGGTATCTGAACGGCTGTTAGGCATTCTGCGTCTCTCAGTCGGAGTTGAATCGGGGTATTTTACCAGTCCTATTCAGCTCGGCGAATCCCAATTATGCTCATGTTCACAGTTTGTGGGGCTTTGGGTCACGATTATTCACGTCGCTACCCCACAGAGAGCAAAAAATAGCGAGAAAGGGGAGATTTATGCCGCTGGCAGCAGAATTCGAGGCAATGTTAACCGAGGCCGCCGCCGCAGGCGCTCCTCCCATGACCGAGCTGAGTCCAGTCGAGGCCCGAGCCATGTACCAGGCCATGCGCCCCGAAAATCCCGAGCTGACCGTGGGCTCAGTGACTGAACTCTCTATTCCTGGCCCGGCGGGCGATATTGCCGCCCGGGTCTACCGGCCCGAGGGTGCTGGCGACTTCGGTGTGCTTATGAATTTCCATGGTGGCGGTTGGGTGATCGGCGATCTTCTCACTGCAGACGGTATCTCAAGAGACTTCTGTCGCACGGCCAACTGCGTTGTGGTTTCTATCGACTATCGACTGGCTCCAGAGCACCCCTACCCGGCCGCAGCCGACGACTGTATTGCAGCAACTCAATGGGTAGGCGCCAACATGGCGGCAGTAGGTGGCAACGGTAAACTGGCAGTCACGGGCGAAAGCGCAGGTGGCCAACTGGCGGCGGTTGTTGCACAGGCGGCACAGGCTGCTGGCGGACCCGAGATCTGTTTCCAACTGCTTGCCTACCCCGTGGTGGATCACGACATGACGCGCGGCTCTTACGTTGAGAATGCGGAGGGGTACCTACTCACTACCGACACCATGCAGTGGTTTTGGGATCACTACTGCCCTGATGTCGACGCCCGCAATGACATCAAGGCAAGCCCGATAAACGCAACCTCGCTCGCCGGGCAACCACCCGCGATGATTGTTACGGCAGAGTTTGATCCGTTACGCGACGAAGGCCACGCCTACGCTTGCGCTCTTGAAGCTGCCGGCGTGCCCACAACCTATCACTGCGCGGATGGACTGATTCACGACTTCCTGGCAACTGCCGCTGTATTGCCCTGCTCTCGCCCGCCCTTCGAAGCGGCCTGCGCTGCCTTGCAAGCTGCTTTTTCCAATTCTCCAAAAGGTTAGACGAACTAATGTAGAGGGCAACCTATGACCCAGATCAAAACAGCAATCGTTATTGGCGTTGGCCCGGAGGAAGGCCTTGGCAGCAGACTCGCGCAGCGTTGTGGAAAGCTTGGCTTGCACGTGTTTGTTGCCGGACGCACCCAGGACAAAGTTGACGCCACAGCGCAACAAATAGAGCAGGCCGGAGGTAACGCCACAGCAGTGGTGTGTGACACTACTGTAGAGGGCGACATCATCGGCCTGTTTGATGCTGCGAACGCCGTTGGGGCGATCGATCTCGCTATCTATAACGCCGGCAACAACACCCCTGGGCGAATTCGCGACATGACCGCCGATTACTTTGAAGCCAGCTGGCGAGTCGGTTGCTTTGGCGGCTTTTTGTTTGGTCGCGAAGCAGTACGGCGCATGGAAAACACGGGCGGCACACTGTTGTTTACCGGCGCCAGTGCATCGCTACGCGGGCGGCCTAATTTTGGCGCCTTTAATGCTTCGAAAGGCGCGTTGCGCAACCTGGCTCAAGCCATGGCAAAAGAGTACGGACCAGAGGGTATACATGTTGGGCATGTTGTGGTTGATGGCCCAATCGGCGGCGAAAAAATCAAGCTGGGGCTACCAGACTACGCCGCCAAACTGGGCGATGAGGGTATGATCGACCTCGAAGGGCTGGTTGACGCATACGAGTATTTATATAAACAGCCGCGCCCTGCCTGGTCGTTCGAGGTGGATGTTCGTACTTCGCTCGAACGCTGGTAAGAAAGCGCTGGTAAACGTTAGCTATCCACCTTTGCAGCAGCATAGCCGGTTAACACCTTCACACCATCCTGGTTAACCGTTTCTACCGACAGGTCGACAAAGTGTTCGCCGGCTTCTTCGCGCAAACCTTCAACGGTTGCGGTCGAGTCCAGCGTATCACCCGGCCAAACCTGACTGGTAAAGCGCACCCCAAACTTCGATAGCCTGCCGTCACCTACATGATTGGTGAGCATGCGCCCTGTCATACCCATGGTGAGCATGCCGTGGGCAAACACGGATGGATAACCTGCTACCTCAGTGGTGTACACCTCATCGGTGTGCAGTGGGTTGTAATCTCCAGATGCACCGGCGTACTGCACAATCTGCGTGCGCTTCAAATCTTCCACCAACCGTTCGGTGTAAGTGTCCCCAACTTTTAACTCGCTTGCTTTTAGTGCCATGTTGTCGAGTCCCCTATTTCGAATCAACGGGTCGTTCGGTGCGAACACCGACGCCGGTTGCTGTGATCACAAGCTCACCGTTCTGATCACGGTATTCGGTAACCGATTCGGAGAACACCAGTTTACCTGAACGCTTGCCTTCCTTTTCCCAGGTTTTACCTGGTTTGGTGGTAGCGCTCAGAACATCACCAGGCTGCAGATGCCGATGGTATTCAAAATGTTGTTCCGCATGCAGACCACCACCGTTACCGCCGCCACCGCCGCCACCGCCAGAGGACTTCTTCTTCACACCCGTCGGCTCTTTACCGGAGCCAAACCAGTCCTTACCAATCTTCGGACGCAAAAAATATTCGGGATCGAACTGCGCACTGGACTGGGCAAATGTAGGTGGCGCGATAACGCTGCCAGGCTCGGTACCTTTCGCGTACTCGTCGTCGTAATAGATTTGATTGTCGTCGCCCACCGAGCGCGCGAACATCATGATGTGACTTCCCTCTATCGGGAATTTGTCAATAGCCATGGTTTACCCTCCGGTTGCTGAATAAAGTTATCCACAGTTCAGCAGCTTTTTATCTCAAGTGTCTTATAGAAGTGTCCGAACCCGAGTATCCACGATGGTTAACGGCCGGGCAACACGTCTCCGCAGGAATCTTAAGGGCCGGCTATTTGCCTTTAAAAACCGGAGGGCGCTTCTCCAAAAAGGCGGAAATGCCTTCCGCCTTGTCCTCGGTTTGCACCAGAGCACCCTGTGCATATTTCTCAAACATCAGCGCCGAGGCGAGGCTACCTTCCATGCCAAAGTTAACCATCGCCTTCATGGTGCGCGGCACAAAGGGAGCGAACTGCGCAAGCTGGGTGGCCATGCGTTCTGCCTCGGCAAGCAGTTCGTCTTGCGCAACCAACCGAGTGACCAGACCTATCTGCAAGGCGCGCTGCGCATCGATAGCGTCCCCCATCAAGAGCATTTCCATGCCCCAGCCCCGCCCGACTATTCTGGGCAACCGCGCCGTCGCGCCACCACCAGGAATAATTCCAAGCTTGCCCTCGGGCGTTGCGAACCGCGATTCAGGGGTAGCTATGCGCAAATCACAACCCAGAGCAACTTCAAGCCCACCCCCCATACAGATGCCATCAATGGCAGCAATGGTTGGCTTGGGCATTCGTTCAAGTTGATCAGCTAGCCCCTGCACAATAGGCTCGAGCGCCTTCTTGAGATCTCTGTCGATCACCTCAGAGAGATCACTACCGGCTGCAAATGCTCGGCCGCCGGCGCCTGTAATGGTCAGCACTCGGATGCTGTCGTCGCGATCAACCAAGTGCACTGCCGCTTGTAACTCATCAAGCGTAGCGAGCGAAATTGCGTTGTGCTTGTCTGCCCGGTTGATGGTGATCAGCGCCATTGGGCCGTTCACCGCATACAGAATGTTCTCGAACTCAGGCACCCGCTTCGATGTCTTCGATGAAGGCCTGGGAGCGCGTGATCGCATCTTCCATATCAGCAATCAAAATCGCCACATCGTTCTCGACCGTGTTGAGCTCCGAGCGCAGCCCGGCAATCGCCTGAGCATTCAGGTTGTGCTTTAGAAACAACACCTGATCACGGAACACGTTCAGCACGGGTTCCATGCGCCCTTCAGCTTTACGCATGGAACCAAGCAAGGTCTTGTATTTTGATTCTGTGGTGCGCAATTGCGCTTGACTCGAACGCTTGAGATCAGCGCTGGTGTATTGCTCGATTTCAGACCGCCACTCTGTGAACAGGGCCTGAGATACGTCCTCCACATCATCGATGTGGCTCGACACTGCCTCAGCTCGTTCGGTGGCCTCCTCATATTCTTCGGACAGGTTTTCGTACATGCCCTTCAAGTCACTGTCTTCAATGTTCACAACGCTGGCAAACTGATCAAGCGCTGATTTGAATTGTTCCTTTGCTTCTTCCTGGGACTCCATTGCATCCTCGACCTCGCTCACCAGCAGGTCGCGCTTCTCGTAGCCCAGTTTTTCCCACGCGCCGTAGTACACCGAGTCACAGCCACTTATTCCAACGAGTAACAACAGCGCGGTGCAAATGCTCGCGAAAGACATCATGCGTTTCACAGGATTTTCTCCAAAAGTTTTAGCCAAGAATTTGAGAACTGGCCTGATTATAAGTGGTTGCGGTGAGCTTTATCAGGCCCAAAACGAAAAATCGGCGCGTTTTACTCCGCTCCGTGGGAGCGGGAAAACGCGCCGATCTTTAGGGCCCTGCTGCACAGCAGCAGGGCCGATCCAGGCTTAAAGCTTACTGGCGAACCTTTTGTGTACCCGACACTACGGCAGATACACGACGGTTTTCCTGACGACCTTCGGCAGTATCGTTTGATGCCTTGGGACGCGTCTCACCATAGCCACGTGACGTCAGACGATCTGCTGCAACACCACCCTGGCTAACCAGATAGTCACGGACCGAGGCCGCACGGCGCTCAGACAATGACTGATTGTAGGCTGCCGCGCCACGGCTATCGGTGTGACCTTCAATCACAGCCGTTGCCGTTGGATACTGGCGCAGGAAGTCGACGACTTGCTGAATTTCCGGGTAGTGGTCGCTACGCAGATCAGCCGAGTTGGTATCGAACTCAAGATTCAGATCAATGGTGACTTCTTTGTCGAGCTCAACGTAGCAACCCTCAGCATCGACCTTGGCACCACGCTCTGAATCAGGACACTTGTCCTGATAGTTCGGTACGCCATCGCCATCGTCATCCAGCGCACAGCCGCGCGAATCAACTTCGACGCCCGCCGGTGTAGTTGGGCAACGATCGATGTCATCGTTAACGCCGTCACCGTCTGCATCGCCGGGTCCAGCCAGCTCACAACCATCGTTATCTACTGCGGTACCCGCTGGCGTGTTAGGACAACGGTCATCCGCATCAAACACACCATCACCATCAGAGTCGGTAGGTGCCAGGCCTGCTCGGTCGAGTTTACCCAGCATGGCCGTTAAACCCAGACGGTAGAATGGCTGCAAGCCGCCCTCGTCAACGCTGTACACGGCCCGCACGTCACCACGCAGCGAAAGGCGTTCGCTCATGTCGCTGAAGAATCCGACACCACCACCAATCTGGTTGTCGGTGGTATTGCGCAGTGGACGATCCCGCTCTGCTTCAAACTTGCCCCAGCTACCTACAACGTAGGGAGTAAACGCTTTGGACTCGATGTCGGTCAGTTTGTAGACCAAATCCAGCCAGCCCTGATCAATCGAAGATTCTTGGTTTTCGAACCCATCAGCCGTTATATCGTGATCGCTGCGCAGATAATTCACTTCGGCCAGGAACCGCTCGGTGAATGCATAACCAATACCGGCACCAAAACCAAGCGAGTTATCATCGTCGAGATCAATGTCCTCTGGTGGGGCGAAAGCATGGCCGAAACCCGACAGGTAAAACTTACCCTC
Organism: uncultured Pseudomonadales bacterium; assembly: GCA_964611345.1. Lineage (GTDB taxonomy): Bacteria > Pseudomonadota > Gammaproteobacteria > Pseudomonadales > Azotimanducaceae > JALZVT01. Next base: position 70,257 of record CAZSYU010000007.1, on the reverse strand, counting down.
TTTGGGGCCATGCGCTTCCGCCAGCGCAGTGGTGGTGAAAGACGAAGCAACCAGCGCTGCCCCTACTACCCCTAGTATTTTCTTGTAAACCTTCATGTAAATCGCTACTCCTAGTCGAGACGTTCTGGGCAAAATCTTTGTATTTTTTTGTGATTATGTCCGGCAAACCCTCCTTAGGTTAGGGCAAGCATTACGCTTTGTACAGCTAACTTAACAGCCATTCAGAGCCAAAAAAGTCCTTTATCAACAGTAATTTAGCGCTACTTAATTGCCATTTAAATGAGGGTGATTCATTTGAGCAACATAATTGATTTATTTCAGAAATGACAACACCCTATGAAAAACAGGGAGTTAGCACTGGACATAACGCTGGACAGAAAAAAGCCCGTAAACCTGGAGAGGAGATTTACGGGCTAACGGTCATCGATTGGGCGAGTTCAGGAGGATAATCCTGACTTGCCCCGAGACCTATAGGGGATAGAGATTGCCTCAAGTATCTGGATTGTCCGGAATCGAAACTCCGTCCGCATCAGTTACACGGCACATACTGCATGAGGGGTGTTACAGGCGCATTTCCCACCCTTCGATATTTGTGACATTTTGTTTCAGCAGCTAATTCAGCCCACAATCGCCGAATTCTGGGCATTGCTGGCTTCGGCGACATCGGGCAAGGGCAGCACAAGCTGCACCCGAGTGCCGGCACGCCCTGTCGGTATATCCTCTATGGATACTCGCCAGCCATGGCTCTGGGCGAGCTGGGCCACAATAGCGAGCCCTAGTCCACTCCCGCCGGTGTTGATACTGCGCGATGATTCGAGGCGAAAAAACGGTTCGAACACCTTGCCTCTAAACTCCCTTGGAATGCCCGGTCCGGAATCATCCACGCAGACGATAATCTCCGCTCCCTCCCGCCTGGCTCGCAGATACACATCATCGCCATGTTGAATGGCGTTAACGAACAGGTTCTGCAGCACCCGTCGAAGTGCGCCGACAGCCACTGGCATGCGCAGATCGGCAGCGACGTCCAGTTCAGCTGTTATTGATTCTTCCTGATTGGCAACAATATCTCGCAGCAACGCCGCAACCAGAACCTGCTGCGGTACTTCCCCCGTACCTTTCGCAAATTGCAGCGCATCGCCAATCAGCTCATCCATGGCACCCAGGTTGCGTTCGAATCGCGCCTTGAGGTCCATGGGTAAATCCCGCGGCAACAGTTCTACAGCCAGCCGCATTCGCGCAAGCGGTGTACGCAGATCATGCGATACACCTGCCAGCAAAGTCGTCCGATTGGCAAGCAACGCCGAAATATCAGTAGCCATCGTATTGAAGTTTCGGGCCAGGGACACCAATTCACGGGGTCCTTGTTCCGGTAACGGCACAAAGTCTTCGCCACCGCGAAAGGTCTCCGCCAGATTAGCCGTTCGTACCAGCGGGCGCGCGATGCGCGAGACAATAAACAACGACGTTAAAAATACGATCGCCGCGCCAGCCAGAATGATGATGGCGGCAACGTATAAGGTTTCGATCGACCGCCGGTCTTCAGAAAACCCTATGTGAATATCGCGCCCACCCATTGGCACTTTGGCCCACATCAGTTCAGCGGTGCGGGTTAAGGGAACCACCTCCCCCAAACGTTGTTCAAGACGTTGGGCCAGCACCGCCGCGTAACGCAGATCGGTCACTGGCACTCCCGTTTCCGCGGTCTCATCCGCAATGATCAGGTCATGGCTCTCTGCAAGCTCGAGTTCAAAGTACGGCTGGGTCTCAGGCGGCAACTCCACCCAGGTTTGTGCCGACAACACCATCAGCGCCGCTTCATCATCGGCAGAACGTTCAAGAATGGGTCGCAGTACGTAGCGGTCCAGCGCCAGCATGGCGATGAGAATAATCGCGAATGCACTTAGCCCCAGGACGAGGTTGGTGCGCACCAACAATGACCCCCGATCCAGCCGGTCCAGCAAGCCTCGAGCTTCTGCGGCCATGGCGCTGCTCTAGCCAGCGCCGTCGGGACAGAACATGTAGCCCTTTCCCCATACGGTTTTGATGAAGACGGGCTGCGTTGGATCGGGTTCGAGCTTGCCGCGCAGGCGAGTAACCCGTACATCAATGCTGCGATCAAACGGCGATCGCTCTGCTCCGGTCAGTAAATCCAGGATACGGTCACGGTTTAGCACCTGATTGGGGTGTTGTACCAGAATCGACAATAAGTCGAACTCACCGGAGGTCAAAGGTATCGGCTCACCCGCCTTCGAAAACTGATGGCGACGAATGTCGAGCCGACAATCACCAAACTGAAACTCGGCAGAGTTTGTCTCTTGCGGTTCTGCTTCTTGTCCGCCGCGCCGCAGCACGGCACGCACTCGCGCCAGCAACTCTCGCGGGTTAAAGGGTTTGGCCAGATAGTCGTCGGCACCAATCTCAAGCCCCACAATGCGATCGATATCCTCGCCCTGAGCCGAGACCATGATGATGGGCATGTTCGTGCTGGCTTTCAAACGCTTGGCGATAGACAAACCATCTTCGCCAGGCAACATCAAATCCAGCACCACAAGATCGACGCAGTGCTTTGCGAGCTGCTGATCCATGCTGATAGCGTCTTCGGCGGTAACTACCTCATAGCCTTGCTGCAGCAGATAGGCCGCGGTCAACTCGCGCAACTCAGCGTCGTCGTCAACAACCAGCAGGCGATTGGTTTCGGTAGCAGTCAAAGTGAACGTCTCTGTAGCGACAAGCGAAAGAGTACGGGGAGAACCCGCAAGTCTCAATCGAGGGTTTCGGAAACAACCAGAACGTCTTGGCGAGTAGGATCAGTGGGCAGCGCTTCGCCCCGCAGAGGTGCCTGTGCCTCTGTACTGACAGTTGTGCCGACAGGAGTACCGGCTTGTGTACCGGAGGGGCGGTGTTGGCGCTGACGCCGTTCAAAGCCAACCCCAAATGCGCGCTTGGGGTCACTACGTTGCACTCTGAGCACCTGTGTTTCTATGCGTACCAGCGAGCCATCGGGCTGCCGGACCACTCGCCCATAGCGACGGCGTTCCGTTCGGACCGTCACCTTGGGAACGGATGTGTTCTGCGACGCTCCGGCGCTGTTCACACCAGTGCTGCTGGCACTGGTGGTTGACGGGGAACTCGCCTGCGGGGTCTTGGCGTGCCCGGGCTGCATACGTCCACGGGTTTCGGCAATCAGGTCTGCCCGGGCCGCTGCATCGAGCTGTTCCCAATCAGCAGCGAGATCAGTCAGCTGCGCATCGCTTAGCTCACCAATGGGACCGGCCTGTTCCGTGCCAGATTCTGTGCTGGCTTCTGCGGCCGCGGCTGCGGACCCGATTGAGGCACCCACCAACATGACAGTGGATACCAGACCAGCAGATACGCACGCATTAACATAGGCTGTCGCTGCCTGTACGGCACGAACGGCTATAGCAATGATCTGTGGCTGCTGCGTCAAAAAGAGCCCTTTTAGGTCTGTTTAAGAGTCTGTTATTACACCTTGTCAGACAGTTGGTCCAGTGATCTGTCCCACGTTCTGTCGGTGAGAGTGTCTGTACTGCGACGGCGATTCACTCCTATCGTTGATTGTCCACAGATCAGGGGGCCACGCAATTGCTCCATGGTTTCAATATGTAACATCCAGACGGCGCAACGCCCACAAAAAAGGGCCGAATCGGCTTAGGCCGCTTCGAACAGCCCAGCCGCACCCTGACCGCCACCGATACACATGGTGACAACGCCATAGCGCTGCTTGCGACGCTGCAGTTCACGCAAAACGTGCCCTGTCGTACGCGAACCGGTCATGCCAAACGGATGGCCAATGCTGATGCTGCCGCCATTAACGTTGTACTTGGCGGGGTCGATACCAAGCGCATCACGGCAATACAGGCATTGCGAAGCGAAGGCCTCATTCAGTTCCCACAGATCAATATCATCCTGCTTCATGCCAAGATTTTTCAGCAAGCGGGGAATGGCAAATACCGGACCGATACCCATCTCATCAGGTTCGCAACCTGCCACCGTGAATCCACGGAAGATACCGAGCGGCTCAAGACCCAGCTGCTTCGCACGCTCAGCAGTCATGAGCAGCGTCATCGACGCTCCATCTGATAGCTGAGAGGCATTACCCGCAGTGACCGAACCGTCCTCTTCGAAGGCCGGCTTGAGTTTGGCAAGGCTCTCAACGGTAGTGCCAGGACGGTTGCACTCGTCGCGGTCGACGGTCACCTCAACTCGGCTTTCATCACCAGTTTCCTTGTCGACCTTCAACATCGTGGTTTGCATGGGTGTGATTTCTTCACCAATCCAACCCTTGTCGACGGCGTTTGCATAACGCGCCTGGCTTTCCGCCGAATATTCGTCCTGCATTTCTCGGGTGACCTGGTAACGACGCGCAACCACTTCTGCAGTATTGCCCATAGCCATGAAAATATCGGGCTTTTCGTCTACCAAACGCTGATTCGGCGTTGACTTGCCGGCTTCCTGTCGGGTTCGCATGGAAATTGAATCCGCGCCGCCCGCCATTGCAACTTCGGTTTGGCCTGATGCAATTTGGGTCGCCGCGATCGCAATCGACTGCAAACCAGAAGAACAAAACCGGTTGATCGTTTGACCGGCAGTTGTGATAGGCAACTTCGATAGCACCACCGCCAGTCGTGCAAGGTTGCCATCCTGTTCGCCGGCGTGGCTGGCGGCGCCAACCACTACGTCCTCTACTTCAGCAGGGTCAACCGCGCCATTGCGCTCAAGCAATGAGTCGATGCAGTGAGCAAGCATGTCGTCAGAGCGGGTCAGATTAAAGCTGCCGCGAAACGATTTCGCGAGGCCGGTTCTCATGGAGTCAACAATAACTACGTCGCGCATAGGGGTCCCCTTCCTATTAAATTTAGCTACATCTAGCCTTTAAATAAGTGTCTGAATATGTGTCTTTACGAGCGCTATGAGTCTACGCAGATCAGCGAGATAGCGCCATATTGCAGGCCTGTGGGTAGGCACCACACCACTAAACAGTGGAGTGCGCGCGAGACCCGGTTGTCTCGCGGCACACGTATTACCAGTAGTCTGCTAGTTTTAGCTCTGGCAGCGCCTCATAACCCCGCATGTCGGGGTTTAGTCCGGCTTGCTGCTGAACGCTAACTGAACGCTACACCGGACAGCGAGTGTCCAGCGTAGCTCAGACTTCTAGCAAAGTCGGATAAACAGACGTTTGGCGTTAGCCGCCAACCTTGTCCATCATCTCATCCTTCGCGGCATCCATCATGTCATCCTTCGCGGAATTCATCATGTCGGCTTTCTTGTCCGCAGCCATGTCTTTGACTTTGTCCATCATGCCGTCAACGCCACCGTCAGCCATTTCTTTGGCTTTGTCGGCCATTGATCCCACGGAATCACCAGCGGCACCCAATGCGCCGCCGCCAACAGAATCCAATGCGCCACCGGCAACGTTCTTCGCCGCGTCCACGGCGCCATCAGCCATGCTGCCAACGCCAGCAGCGGCGTCACCGACCATGTCGCCAGCTTTGTCAGCCATGCCGCCAACCATGTCGCCAGCTTTGTCAGCCATGCCGCCAACACCAGAGGCAGCGTCACCGACCATGTCGCCAGCTTTGTCAGCCATGCCGCCGGCCATGTCGCCAGCTTTATCAGCCATTTCGCCGGCTTTACCGGCCATATCGCCCG
>CAZSYU010000007.1:42063-64487 GCA_964611345.1 uncultured Pseudomonadales bacterium | reverse complement strand
GCCATGTCGCCAGCTTTATCAGCCATTTCGCCGGCTTTACCGGCCATATCGCCCGCTTTATCGGCCATGTTACCAGCGGCATCTTTGAGAGCGCTCGAGCCGCCATCATCGCCGCAAGCGGCTACGCCAACTGCAAGCAAAGCCGCAGCCAACAGTTTGGTGAAATTAGTCATGTGATTCTCCATTATTTTATAATCAGGCGGTCGCAGTCAGATCCCCCTGACCCACCGTAAGCAGGAGAATACCCCAAAAGAAAAAGCCCGACACCCGTTGACCGAATATCCGTGTAAACAGATGAGTATTTTCGGCAACATTCTTTAGGTTTCCTGGCATTTTGCCCCGAAATAGCCCGCTGGAGCGTCGATGAGCACCCCTAAGACCACAAATACCCCACAGGAAATCAGTTCACCGATTTCGCTCCTACACACTGGTTTAGCCTTCGGCGAAGGCCCTCGCTGGCACAATGGGGCGCTGTATTTTTCTGATATGCATGCCTATGAGGTGCTGCGCTATCAGCCGACAACCGGCGCAACCAGTGTCGTCGCCACCTTCGATGACGAACCCTCTGGCCTTGGCTGGCTACCCGACGGCGACATGCTGGTGGTCGCGATGAGCAGCAAGACGCTGTTGCGAGTGCATATCGAAGCGACAACGCCAACTATTTCAACCTACGCCGATCTGAGCAGCCTTGCCGCAGGACGCTGCAATGACATGGTGGTGACACCTGATGGCGGCGCTTACGTGGGCAATTTTGGCTACGACATGCACAAAGGTGAGAAGCCCGCTGCAACAGATTTACTCTACGTAGATCCCGCCGGAAATGTCCGCGCAGTTGCAGATGAGCTTATGTTTCCGAACGGCACTATCATCACGCCCGACGGCACCACCCTGGTGATCGCAGAAACCTTCGGTCGACGCCTGACCAGCTATACCCTGGAGGCTGACGGCTCACTGAGTAATCGCAGCACCTGGGCAACCTTGCCAGAAGGTGCCGTTCCCGATGGTATTTGCCTCGATGCCGAAGGTGGTATCTGGGTAGCCTCGCCAACCAGTAACGACTGTTTGCGGCTTGAGCAAGGCGGTCGGGTGACCCATCGAGTTGCACTCGATCGAGGTGCTTTTGCTTGCATGCTCGGCGGCACTGATCTGTACATTCTTGCCGCCAAGTCATCCCGACCTGAAGAATGCAAAGAGCAGCGCGCCGGGCAACTGTTAAAGGTTGCCGCACCTTTCGCAGGCGCCGGTTACCCTTAGGTCCGCGCCAACTGACAATCATCCAACCAACGCAGGCAACCACTTATGAACGGCTACGAATCCCCCTGGAAAAACGATGAACTGCGTATTCTTGCGGATGCCTCAGCGCGCTTCTTCGAACGCGAGTTTGTGCCGCATACGGAGCGCTGGTTGGCGCAGGGCAAGGTGGATCGCGACGCCTGGAACAAAGCTGGCGAAGCGGGTTTGCTATTAACGGATATCCCTGAGGAGTATGGAGGCGCGGGCGGTGATTACCGCCACGAAACCGTTGTTATGGAAGAAATGCACAAGGCGGGTGTGGTTGGTTTTGGTACCCAGGTACACAGCACGATCGTGGCGCCATATTTGTTGCACTACGGCACCGAAGAGCAACGCAAACACTGGCTGCCCAAAATGGCGAGCGGTGCAGCCGTCGGTGCGATCGCCATGACCGAACCCAACACAGGCTCAGACCTGCAAGCCATCCGCACCACAGCCGTGCGCGACGGCGACGACTACATCATTAACGGTGCCAAGACCTACATCACCAATGGACAACATGCGGATCTGGTGATTGTGGTTGCGAAAACTGACCCCAATGCCCGCGCTAAAGGCATCTCACTCATTTTGGTAGATGCTGATACGGCGGGGTTCGAGCGTGGTCGCAACCTCAAGAAAATGGGCCAAAAAGCGGCTGATACGTCTGAGCTGTTTTTCTCTGACTGCCGGGTACCCGCGACTAATCTGATTGGAACTGAAGAAGGCAAAGGGTTTTATCAACTTATGCAGCAGCTACCCCAGGAACGCTTATCGATTGCCCAGGCCGCGGTAGTCTGCACCGAGCGCGCGCTGGCGATCACGGCCGACTACGTAAAAGAACGCAAGGCGTTTGGGCAGTCTATTATGGATTTTCAGAACACCAAGTTCCGGCTGGCAGAATGCGCAACCGAGGCCACCATTGGCCGCGCGTTCGTTGACCAACTGGTTGAGCGACATCTCGAAGGCGAACTGGATGCAGCTAGCGCGAGCATGGCCAAGTACTGGTGCACTGACAAGCAATGCGAAATCATCGACACCTGCGTACAGCTTCACGGCGGCGCGGGGTACATGGATGAATACGAAATCAGCCGCATGTATACCGATGCGCGGGTCCAGAAAATCTACGGCGGTACTAACGAAATCATGAAAGAACTGATTAGCCGAACTCTCTAGACTCACCTAGCAGCATCAGGTAACCAAATGCACGGTCCAACTTCCCATGTCTACTTCTCGCAACGATTGCGCCTGCACTACGTCGACTGGGGTAATCCGGAAGCGCCCCCGATGCTATTGGTACACGGGGGTCGCGATCACTGCCGCAACTGGGATTGGTTTGCCGAACGCTTTCGCGATCGCTACCACATCATTGCACCCGATTTGCGTGGACACGGTGACTCCCAGTGGCTGGTCGGTGGCACCTATAACATCGTTGACTACGTGTACGACATCTCCCAGTTGCTGCATCAAACCAGCATGACACCCGCCACCATTGTTGCGCACTCCCTGGGTGGCTCAATCGCCGTCAACTATACGGGTCTGTATCCTGAAAATGTGAAGCAGCTCGTTGCCATCGAAGGCATGGGGCCACCCCCCAAAATGATCGAGGAACGCCTTGCCGTACCGGTCGAAGATCGGGTTACCGGCTGGATCGACGACCTGCGTAAACTAAGTGGCAGAACACCGCGGCGGTATCCAACCATCGAAGACGCGTTTCAGCGCATGCAGTCTGAAAACCCACATTTGAATGAGGCACAAGCTCGTCACCTGACAGTGCACGGCATCAACCGCAACGAAGACGGCACCTATAGCTGGAAGTTCGACAATTACGTGCGCGCCTTTCCACCCATTGGTCTTGCCTTTGCCGACCAACACCGCCTGCACGAGCGGATCGATCGACCGGTCATGCTGGTGCGTGGGGCCGAATCCTGGGCGTCCGACCCGGCTGCCGACGGTCGCGCGGCTCGATTCTCTAATGCCCGAGTCGAAACCATCGAGCAGGCGGGTCACTGGGTGCACCATGATCAACTCGATCAATTCTGCGGTTTGGTAGATGACTTCCTCGACGACTGAAGCAGCGCAAGCACTGCATCGCAGCCCATACCTCGGCGTATTCAACGTGACGGGTGGCGGCATTTCTTTCTGCACCGAATTACTCACCGTACCGGGCGCGTCCGCAACGGTTCTGGAGGCGTCGGTGCCCTATGCAGAAACCGCACTGGCAGACACGCTGGGAGGCACACCCGACCAATCCTGCAGCGCTGACACCGCTCGTGCATTGGCGATGGCAGCCTGGCAACGAGCGCGCATTCTGGCACCAGACACTGCTCTACAAAACATATTCGGCTTCGCCTGTACCGCAGCGCTGGCAACCAATCGCCCCAAACGTGGTGAGCATCGCGCTCATCTGGCGGTACAAACCATAGATTGCACTGCCTCGCTCTCCGTCGTATTCGCCAAGGGCGCAGACGGCATCGGTGATCGTCTCGCCGAAGAAGCAGAAATTACTCTACGGGCACTTACGTTACTTGATCGCGTACTGCGCATTGGCTTAATCAGCGACCAGACACAGACGCGCGACGGCAAGCGCATTCGAGCAAAAAATAAAGTCGAAACCAAACTCGACGAAGCCACCGAGCAATGGACACGCCTGCTTGCGAAAGAATCTTTTGCCGAACTACAAACGCCGGGCAACTCCGTGCCAGACTTGCTGTTCCCAGGGTCATTTAATCCGCTGCATCGCGGGCATCTCGCAATGGCTGAGCATGCCAGCAAAATACTCGGCAAACCGGTCGCTTTCGAAATTTGCGTTGACAACGTGGACAAACCGGCACTGAGCTTTCACGATCTCGCGAAACGCTCCGCGCAGTTCGCTGACCAGCCACTGTGGCTAACCCGCCTCCCTACGTTTATCGAAAAAGCGCGCCAGTTTCCGGGGGCGGTTTTTATCGTCGGCATCGATACCCTGGTGCGAATAGGCAGGGACAGATACTACGCAAGCAACAAAGTAATGCATGAAGCTTTCGCCGAACTCGCCCGGTTAGGCAACCGGTTTTTGGTATTTGGGCGTGTAGCCGATGGTGAGTTTGTCACGCTCTCAAACAGCGATATCCCCACGGCACTACGCAAACTGTGCGACGAGGTCACCGAAGACCAGTTTCGCATTGACCTGTCTTCCAGCGAATTGCGCAACGCCTAGGCTGCGACCTTGGGTTGCGAGTTAGCCTTCGAGATCTTCGAGGCGTTTTGGCCAGTTATCCTTTAACAGGCGCGACAGGGATCGATCCGCTAATAGTTTGCCATCCGTCTGGCAGCCGGCACAGTAGTTCGCCTCGTTTTCTGCATACACAATGCGCTGCACGGGCGCACTGCATACCGGACAAGGTTGTTTGTATTTCCCATGCACGGCCATGTTCTCGTGAAACGCGGTAACCTTGTCCGGAAATTTATCGCCGCTACTAGCCAGCAAGTGGTCCGCCCACTGGGTCATCACGCTCTTGGTTGCCTCGAACAGAATTGCACCGTCCTCATCGCTCAACTGACCGGCCCGTTTGAATGGCGACATTCGGGCCCGCAACAGAATTTCGTCTGAGTACGCGTTGCCAATACCAGCGAACACGCGCTGATCGGTTAACGCTCTCTTCAAGGTGTGGCCACTGTCCCGCAAGCGCTCGATAAACTGTTCGCAGCTAATCGCAAATACCTCCAGACCACCCATATCAAGTGCGGCCAGACCTGCATCATCAACGACACGCAATGACGCTCGTTTCTTTTTGCTTGCTTCGGTAAACAACAAGGTGCCATCAGGGAAATCAAACGCGGCGACAATATTGCGCCCCTTGATGCTTGCGTTAGGTTTCTGCCAGCGCAATCGGCCACTCACCATGAGGTGTATCACCATATGGCGCTCCTCCGGAAAGCCAAACACCAACTGCTTGCCAAGGCGCGATAGACGCTGCACAGGTTTGCCAACCACGTCTGTAATCGGGGGTTCAACAGTACGCAGCAAGAACATGCTGGCAAGGCGCACATCGCACAGCTCCTGGTTCAACACCCGCCGTTCAAGATGATGCAAATAAACGGTTAAGTCTGGTAGCTCTGGCATAACATCAGGTTGTCTCGGGTATTCGCACTATGGTTTTCCAGCGGCCGTTCCTAAACCGCCAGATCAACATAATCGCCTTTAACACGTAGTCACCTACAAGACTGGCGTAAACCCAGAATACTGGAAGCTCAAGCCAGGTGAATAACGCAGCCAAACCACAACGCATGCCAATTAATCCAAGGAAGGTTGCTATCAGCGGAAAGCGCGTGTCGCCAGCGCCCCGGAGTGCACCACCTATAGAAAATTCCACCGCCATTAATGGCATCATGGCGCCTAACAGCGACACAAACTGCACGGTGTAACGTACTGTCTCTTCGTCATCACCAATAAACGCCTCGGCGAGCCACTGGGCATTAAGCAATACCACCAACCCGAGCAGCCCCATAAACAACACCGCGTAGCCCATCGCCCGCCAGCCGCTGCGTGCCGCCCCGTCGGGATCATTGGCTCCGAGGTTTTGGCCAACCAAAGTAGATCCTGCAATGGAGAACCCAAAGCCCACGGTCATGCACACCATCAACATGGTGACGCCGATGTTATAGGCCGCAAAGGCCGCGGTGCCGTAGTAGCGGCCGATGAGCATGAGAAACACAAAAAAGCCGATTTGAAACACAAGTTGCTCAACACCGGCAGGGAACCCTATCTCCAGCAACCGCTTCAACCGTTCGCGCCGCCACCAGCCACCCTTGGAGTACTTCAGGTCGAAACGTTGCGTCATCCATAGCCCAAGCAGCAAGCCCGCGCCAACGCTAAATGCGATGCCAGCCGCCAGGGCAGCGCCAGCCACACCCATCTGCGGAAAGCCGAACTTGCCAAACACCAACACATACAGCAACGGAATATTCAGTGCGTTTACAACAGCACCTAAAATAAGTGGCGACCAGGCATCACCAATAGCGCGCAAGCTGGCGGCGAGAATAAAATTAACGGCAAACGCCAGGTTGAAAAAACTCAACAGACGAATGTTCTCGGCCGCAAGATCCAGAGTGAGTTCATCCAGCCCAAAGAGCCCAGCAATCGGTCGAGCCAGAAAGACCCCAATCAGCATGGCAAGTAAGGAAAACACACCACCAACCACCAGGCTCGCCATGGTCACTCGACTCGCCTCGCGGGGATCATTCGCTCCCCAGGCACGCGCGACCAGGGCGGTGGTACCCGCAGTTATGGCGAGCAGAATCGCTTGCAGAGCAAAGAACACTCGCTGACCGGCGCCAATAGCTGCTAGCGCAGATGATCCCAGTTCGCCCACAAACAGCGTCTGTACGACACCGACAATGGTGTAGAGCAGATTGCCCAGAATGGATGGCAGCGCCAGCTGCATGATGCTGGGTCTTTCCCCAGTCTCTGTTGCGGCTTCTGTTGCGTCTTCATCGATGCCTGTGGACTGGTCGGTGCTCAATTAACTTCCATTTGTGTCACGCGTGCCTGGTTGGGTGTTGCCTACGCAAGGAGGTTCTCGCAGACAGCGCACCATAATGCCTGAGTCCGACCAAGCATCCGAGCAGCAGCATCAAGTCTTGCGGTATTAGAGGACCATTCTGGACTAGAATCGATGCTTTAATGATCGAGCAGTCAAATCATACTGGGTCAATAACAACCAAGAACATCGACACCAACAAGTACAACTCACACTAAAGAGAGGGGGAGAAACAATGAACTTAGGCAAACTGGGCGTGTGGTATTTCACCGAGACCATGCCGGCCACGGCCGCTGCAGAAACAGCAGAGCGAATCGAAGGACTCGGATACTCGGCGCTGTGGATTCCTGAGACCGTTGGTCGACACCCGCTGGCACACGCTGCCTGGCTGCTCGCCCACACCAAAACCCTGAACATCGCAACCGGCATCGCCAACATCTACAACCGTGAGCCCGGTGTCACTGTTGCCGCTCAACACACACTGGCTGAGCAATCCGGCGATCGTTTTCTGCTAGGCATGGGTGTTTCCCACGCACCCTTGGTAGAAGGCGTTCGTGGTCTGCATTACGGCAAACCCGTTGCCACCATGCGTAAATACCTCGAAGGCATGGACAATTCAATTTATGTCGGCCCCAAGGCGGCAGACGCCCCAAAACGAATTATCGCGGCCCTGGGTCCACGCATGCTGGAGCTGGCGCGTGACATGTGCACCGGCGCGCACCCCTACTTCACCTCACCCGATCACACCGCTACCGCCCGGGAAATACTCGGCGCGGATGCCTGGCTGTGTGTCGAACAGAAAGTCATCTTCGAAACCGATGCTGGCAAAGCTCGCGAACTCGCGCGCGAAAATGCCAAAACTTACATTGGCCTGCCCAACTATCGAAACAACTGGCTACGCATGGGCCTGACAGAAGCCGACCTGGAAAACGGCGGCTCTGACAAGTTTGTCGACACCACCTATGCCTGGGGTACGCAGGCGCAAATACAACAGCGAATCGATGAGCACTTCCAGGCCGGTGCCAGTCATGTCTGCATCCAACCCGTTAATCCCAACGGCGTTGCGGGAGACCTGCACTGGCACGCTCTGGAGGAACTGGCGGGATGAGTGCTACAGAACAAGACTTCGCAGCCAAGGTAGTTGTGGTCACCGGTGCCGCTGGCGCACTCGGTAGCGCGGTGGTGAGCGAGTTCACAGCCCGTGGTGCAACCTGCGCCGGTCTCGACATCGTGGAATCCGCCAACATTATTCCCTGTGATTTGTTTGCACCGGAGAGTTGCGCAGCAGCGATCAGCCAGGTAATTGATCAGCATGGTCGCATCGACGTACTGGCAAACGTTGCTGGGGGTTTTGCGATGGGCGACCAGGTTCACGACACGCCCGTCGCAACCTGGGAGCTTATGCACAAGCTCAACACGGGCTCTGTCGTTAACATGGCCCAGGCTGTTGTCCCACAAATGCTGAAACAAAACGGCGGAAAAATAATCAACGTTGCCGCGCGCGCGGGCCTGCGCGGTGCGGCCACCATGGGCGCCTACGTAGCATCAAAAAGCGCGGTTATTCGACTTACCGAAACGATGGCAGACGAGTTAAAAGAACAGGCCATTAACGTCAACGCGGTATTACCAAGCCTCATCGACACCCCGCCAAATCGGGACGCCATGCCGGATGAAGATTTTTCGCGCTGGGTGAGCCCTGCGAGTATCGCGCGGGTTATGGCGTTTCTGGCTAGCTCCGCAGCGGCCGATATTCATGGCGCCGCGGTGCCAATAGACGGCCTGAGCTAGGGCACCTGCGCTTAAAACGCCTCAAACTGGCCGTACTTGCCGCGAAAAAACAACAATGGCCCAGCTTCTTCGTCGAGCCGCTTGTAGGCCTTAACGCGACCCACCGCGATGGTGTGGTCACCGGCATTAAATTCGTTTTCGAGCGTGCACTCCACGTAGGTAAGGGCGTCAGCGAGAATAGGTGCCCCGGTGATACCCCTCGACCAGGCAAGATCACTGAATTTGTCACCACCAGAGCGCGCAAAGTTGTTACACACCTCAACCTGGCTCGCGTGCAGCATGTTCACGCAAAACGCACCTGAATCACGAATTTTTGGCCAACTGGTACTGCCTTTACCTGGACAAATCGCGACCAGTGGCGGATCCAGCGACAACGATACAAAGGACTGGGCAGCAAACCCGGCAGGCACTCCGTTTGGCGCGCCAGTGGCAATCACAACACCCGTGCAGAACTGGCCCATGGTGGACCGGAAGTCTTTTTGATCAAACGGAGCTGTAATAGCCTCGTTGTTATCGTCCTGCATACTCTGGCTCACTGTTACTTCGCTGAAACCCGACCAGCAGTATACAGCTTGCCCTGCGCCATTCCCTCGCACCATTAGTCGCACCATTTCTCGGACTGGACCTCGGACTGGGCCGGGGGTGTTAAACTGATCATGACCGAACCGAGATGTGGAGACCCTAGTGACAGATCTGAGTGCTTTCAGAGCGCAAACCCGGGACTGGCTGGAAGCCAACTGTCCAGCCTCAATGCGCACCCCCATGCCTGAAGCTGAAACAGTCTGGGGTGGTCGTAACGCCGAGTATCCAAATCCCGATGCCAAACTATGGCTCGATAACATGGCAAGCCGGGGTTGGACGGTACCTACCTGGCCCAAAGAATATGGCGGTGGCGGACTGAACCATGACGAGAACCGCGTGCTCGCAGAAGAACTCGCGCGCATTAAGGCCCGCCCGGCTTTGAACAGCTTCGGCATCTGGATGCTCGGCCCGGCACTGCTGGAGTACGCCTCCGAGGAACAAAAACAGCGTTTTCTGCCGCCCATTGTGCGTGGCGAAATTCGCTGGTGCCAGGGTTACTCAGAACCCAACTACGGCTCCGATTTGGCAGGGTTGCAAACCAAAGCCGAAGACCAGGGCGACAACTATCTGGTAAACGGAGCAAAAATCTGGACCTCTTACGCCAACCACGCTGACTGGATTTTTTGTCTGGTGCGCACCAAACCAGACGTACCAAAGCACGAAGGCATCAGTTTCTTGCTGTTCGATATGGAGTCAGAGGGCGTCACAACATCCCCAATTCCACTCATCAGCGGTGCGTCACCGTTTTGCCAAACCTTTTTCGACAACGTGGTGGTTCCAAAAGAAAATCTCGTGGGCGAGCTCAACAAAGGCTGGACCATTGCCAAACGACTACTGCAACACGAACGCCAGATGATTTCAGGCATTGGCGGTAACAGCGCCCTGGGAGGCGGCAGTCGGTCGCTTTCTGAGCACGCCAAAAACTATGCTGGCGAGCGCAATGGACAAATTGAAGACGCATCCTTACGTGGCGACGTTACCCATCACAACATGAACGACAAGGCGTTTCAGCTCACTCTAGCCCGGGCAGCCCAGGAGGCAGCCAGTGGCAACTCAAATGGTCATCTTGCCTCAATGTTCAAGTACTACGGCAGTGAGCAAAACAAGCGCAAGTACGAGCTGATGTTGCAGACCATGGGCAGCCAAAGCGTTGGCTGGGAGGGCGAGGCGTTTACCGGCAGTGAGTTAAACACCACTCGTTCTTGGTTGCGGTCAAAAGCAAACTCGATTGAAGGCGGTACTACCGAAGTGCAGCTCAACGTCATT
The DNA here is from genome assembly GCA_964611345.1 of uncultured Pseudomonadales bacterium. Lineage (GTDB taxonomy): Bacteria > Pseudomonadota > Gammaproteobacteria > Pseudomonadales > Azotimanducaceae > JALZVT01. The sequence continues at coordinate 54,060 of CAZSYU010000007.1, read as the reverse complement.
GCGAAGCGCGTGCTGGGCTTACCGGACTAGTCGCAACTCTGAATTACACTCGAACTCATACGCTCTAACCAATACGTAAAAGAAACCGGAGACAGACATGGAATTTCTAATTTTTATCGCCATTCTCGCTGCACTGGCCTTCTGGGTAGTCGCCATCTACAACCAGCTGGTCACCCTAAAAAATCGCTACGAGAACGCGTTCGCGCAAATTGAAGTGCAGCTAAAACGTCGTTATGACCTGATCCCTAACCTGTTAGAAACGGCCAAAGCGTACATGGCGCACGAACGCGACACGCTCGAAGCCGTAACCAACGCACGCAACACCGCGATGGCAGGCCTTGCCGCTGCCAGCGCCAACCCTGGCAGCCCTGCTGCCATGGCAGAGCTGTCTCAGGCAGAGGGCGCTTTAAGCGGCGCGCTCGGACGACTCAACATTGCGGTTGAGGCCTATCCAGATCTAAAAGCCAGCGAGCCCATGATGCAGTTTTCTGAAGAGCTAACCACTACAGAAAACAAGGTGGCTTTTGCCCGCCAGTCATACAACGATCAGGTAATGGCCTACAACACCTACAAGCAATCGTTCCCGCCGGTTGTCTTCGCCGATATGTTTGGCCACAGCGGCGACGCCGGCTTGCTTGAGTTCGAAGATTCGGCCGAAATCCAGGAAGCCCCCAAGGTGTCGTTCACCTAACAAGCGATGGACTTTTTTGAGGCACAGCACAACGCACGACGAAAAACCTGGCAGTTGGTTGTTCTGTTCGGGGCTGCCGTGCTTGCACTGATTGTGCTAACCAACGCGTTAGTCGCTGGTGTGTTTCTGATCACTTCCGGGCGTATGGTAAGTGGCACAGAGCTTGCGACCATGCTCGCCTCTGTTCCTGTCGATACCTGGTTATGGGCCTCACTAGCAGTAATCACCGTCGTGACTCTGGCATCGCTCTACAAGTACTTGATGATTCGCGGCGGTGGGCGAGCTATCGCCGAGTCGCTGGGCGGCACGCGCGTGCAAAGCAACACCACTGACTTGAAAGAACGACGGTTGCTCAATGTTGTGGAAGAGATGGCGATTGCAGCTGGTGTCAGTGTGCCCCCTGTGTACTTGATTCAAGAAGAGGGCATTAACGCGTTTGCAGCAGGTTACACACCGGATGATGCCGTCGTCGGCATCACCCACGGTGCGCTCAACTTTCTGAATCGCGAAGAGTTGCAAGGTGTTGTCGCTCATGAGTTCAGCCACATTCTCAATGGCGACACGCGAATAAACATCCGCCTGATTGCCATTCTGTTTGGTATTCTTTTTATCGGCCTAATCGGCAACATGCTGCTGCGTGGTTCACGCCACGGACTCGGGAGGCCGCGTTCATCCAATAACAACGGCGGCGGAGTCGCGGCCATCCTGATTTTGGGTGCCGGACTGGCCATTCTCGGCTACGCCGGCACCTTCTTTGGCAATCTGATCAAGTCTGCCGTGTCGCGACAACGCGAATATCTCGCTGACGCCGCGGCAGTCCAGTACACCCGCAATCCTCCAGGCATCAGTGGCGCACTCCAAAAAATTGGCGGGGCAGGCAGCCGCCTGCATAACAGTGGTGCCAACGAAATCAGTCACATGTTTTTTGGCCAGGCTATCAGCCACTTTCTGGGCAACATGATGGCCACCCATCCGCCTTTGCCAAAGCGCATCAGCGCTATCGACCCTGGATGGAACGGTGAGTTTCCGGTCAATCTACAACCCTCTTCTGTTTCCACATCCAGCCTGCACACAAGCGCAGCAGAGCACGGCGTAAGCAATCTTGCCGCTGGCACACAACCAACACCCAGCCCAAAGCAAATAGAAGGCATTGCGGTTGAAGTGGACACCCTGGCAGAGGTGGTTGGACGACCCGATCACCGCAGCTACCTGGCAGCGGATGCCATCATCGACACCACCCAGGAGCCCTGCCTTGACGCTGCCCGGGACCCCTGCGCCGCGCACCTGTTGGTTTACGCCCTGCTACTCCACCGAGCAGAAGTAGACGAAGCGCAAAACACCGCAGCCATTCAGACCGCAACACTGAGCGAGCTAAAACAGGGTGAACTTGACGACATTGCCAGACTACACAAGCGCCTCGAAAACTCAGACGACCTCCACCGCCTCGCCTTGCTAGAGCTCTCGGTTCCTGCGCTCAAACAAATGTCCCACCCCCAATACAAGGCATTCGTGGCACGGGTGATTAAACTGATTAAGGCCGACAAGAAGATCGAACTGTTCGAGTGGGTACTCCACCGGCTGCTACTAAAAGAGATCACACCACATTTTGAACGCCCGCGCCCGCCCAAAATTCGTCATCGCAAAGTAGAACGAATCGGGGACAGCATGGCTACTCTTATCGCCGTGCTTGCACATTACGGGCACGACGATGAGTCACAACGCAAAGCAGCCTACAACGCCGCAATGCAAGAGCTGAACTTTTCGAGCATACCGAACGCACCAGCGGTAACCACTGACGATAACTTTTCAGCGCTGAACAAAGCGCTAAAAGAACTGCGTGATCTGACCCCCCTGCAAAAACCTCGCGTGTTAAAGGCCTGTGCACGCTCGGTGCTATTCGACCAGAAAATCAGCGCTGACGAAGGCGCTCTACTGCAAGGCATTTCAGCAGCACTGGATTGCCCTCTGCCACCGTCTGTTGTTGCCAAAGCGCAAACACCGCAGACAGGCGACTAAAACAGTATGGCAGACACCCAGCTTGCCGCACTCGATCTTGGCTCAAACAGCTTTCATCTGGTGGTGGCGAACTATCGTAAGGGCCGCATTGCTGTGGTTGACAAAATAAAAGAGACGGTTCGCCTGGCAGACGGGCTAAACAAAAAAGGCGAACTCTCAGATGATGCCATGGAGCGCGCTATTGACTGCCTTACACGCTTCGGCCAGCGGCTGCGAACAATTCCGTCAGAGCAGGTACGTGTGGTTGGCACCAACACATTGCGCAAAGCCAAAAACTCCGACAAATTTCTGAAACGCGCGCGCCGCGCCCTCAACCACAACATAGAAATTATATCAGGGCACGAAGAAGCCCGAATGATATTTATGGGTGTATCCCGGGCTCTTGATGACAGCCACAAACGACGCCTCGTCATCGATATAGGTGGCGGCTCCACGGAGCTCATTCTTGGCAAACGCTTCAAACCGACCATTATGGACAGCCTGTACATGGGCTGCGTAAGTCTGTCAGCTGAATGCTTCCCCAAAGACAAACTAAGCGCTGACAACTACACACTCGCCGTCAATACAGCAAAGCGCGAACTGGAAAGTGTGCAGGCTATCTACCGCAAGCAAGGCTGGGACACCGCGATTGGCGCATCCGGCACCATGCACGCCGTACAATCCGTATTAACAGCACTGGATATCTCACAAAGCGGCATTACGCTAAAAGCGGTGAAGCAACTACGCGACCGCATGCTCGAGGCCAACAGCATCGAAGATCTGTCACTACCCGGACTCGGCAAAGACCGAGCCCCTGTATTCCCGGGTGGACTGGCAATTGTTCAAGCCCTGTTTGAAGAGCTTAAAATTGATGACCTTAGAATCTCCGACGGCGCGTTACGCGAAGGCCTGCTGCTCGAAATGGTTGGCCGCGCACGTCAGGATGACGTTCGCGAACACACCACCAAAGACCTGGCGCGCCGCTATCACATTGACAGCGACCACGCCGAACGCGTTCGAGCAACCGCACTGAACTTGCTACAACAGGTGCGAGATCAATGGGATCTGCAAAACGAAGAGCTTAAACATTCGCTCAAGTGGGCGGCAGCATTGCATGAGATCGGCCTTGATATATCGCACAGCAGTTACCATAAGCACGGCGCCTACTTGCTCGAGCACATGGACATGCCTGGCTTTTCCAAACTCGATCAAGCCAGACTCGCCGCACTTGTGCGGCTGCATCGACGTAAGCTGCAACTCGACGCGATGCCAAAACTAGACGAGGCAGATACCGAAGACCTGCTGCGACTGAGCGTGCTGCTAAGGCTATCTCACGTGCTGCACCGCTCTCGCAACCCCGACGCGTTACCGAAACTGCAGATCACCGTTGATAACACCAGTGTTGATATCGGCATATCCAAGGATTGGTTGCAGGAACACAGTCTGACCCAGCTTGACCTGGCTGAAGAAGCTGACTATCTCGAGTCGATCGGCATGACGCTCACACTTTCTGCCAACTGATCGAGCAGCCACTGCTGTGCACTGTGACCCTGTTTGCGCGTCGATTTAACAAGACGATAAGTTGAGTCGGGCTTTAGCACCCAGGCTTGCTGATCGTCTTTCAGATAGTTCTCGAAACTCTCTGCAAAAACTCGATCTCTCAACTCTGGCGCTTCAATCGGAAAACAGCTCTCGATGCGAGAGAAAAAATTACGATCCATCCAGTCTGCGCTGGATAGGTACAAACCGTTGTTTTCGAAGAAATACACCCGCGTGTGTTCGAGAAACCGACCTATTATGCTGCGCACCTCAATGTTCTCGGATATACCGGGCACACCTGGCTTCAAGGCACAAACGCCTCGCACCACGAGCCTGACTTCCACGCCCGCCATCGACGCGCGATACAGTGCCTTTATTATTTTCGGCTCGATAAGCGAGTTCATTTTGGCATAGACCCGGGCGGGCTTGCCCGCTTGGGCAGCCTGGGTCTCGGCGTTAATAAAATCGAGCAACGAGCGATGTAAGGTAAACGGCGCCTGCAACACTTTTTTCAACCGCCCGGCACGACCCATTGCCGTGAGTTGCTGAAACAGTTTTTGCACGTCTTCGCCTAGCTGATCGTCATCGGTCAGCAGCCCGTAGTCGGTGTAAAGTTTGGCTGTTGTCGCGTGATAGTTTCCGGTGCCAAGGTGCAAATAGCGCTTGAGCGACCGTCCTTCACGCCGAATCACCATAGTCATCTTCGCGTGGGTTTTATAGCCAACCACACCGTATACCACCTGCGCACCGGAATCTTGCAGTAACGTCGCCAGTTCGATGTTCGCCTCTTCATCGAACCGGGCGCGCAGCTCAATGACAACCAGCACTTCCTTGCCTTGTGCGGCAGCCTCCACCAGAGCCTTGACGATGTGAGAATCGGCACCGGTGCGATACAGCGTCTGTCGAATGGACAGTACTTTGGGGTCACGCGCGGCCTGGCGCAAAAACTCCACCACCGGTTGAAATGACTCGAATGGGTGATGCATTAAGATATCGTTGTCGCTTATAGCAGCAAACATGTCGCCGAAACCTTCACTACTACCCGCCTCGGCGGCTCCGGACAGTGCCACTGGCGCTAACACGGCAGGTGACAGATATTGCACAAAGGGCGGAAATTTCAGATCAGGTCGATCAACCAGATCCGGCAGTGCCAGCAAGCGATTGAGATTTACCGGCCCCTTACACCGATACACGTCACTTTCAGAGAGATTAAATTCTTCCATGAGGAAACTCTCGATCTCTTGCGGTGTATCTGCCGCGATCTCCATGCGCACCGCATCGCCATAGTTGCGCGATGGCAGTTCACCCTCGAGAGCATGGAGTAAATCATCCACTGCTTCTTCATCCACAAACAGATCGCTGTTGCGAGTGATGCGGAAGGCATAGCAGCCCGTGGCCGTCATACCAGAAAACAGATCGCTGACGTGATTTTCGATGATGGACGACAGCAGCACAAAGTCATACGGCGAGTCTGCAACGGTGTCAGATAGTGCCACCACTCTGGGCAGAGACCGAGGCGCTTGCACAATGCTCAAACCACTGTTGCGGCCAAAGGCATCCTTGCCACGCAGCGTGACAATAAAGTTCAGGCCTTTATTGAGCACCTGAGGAAACGGATGCGCCGGATCCAGCGCAATGGGGCTCAAAATGGGAGACAGTTCGCGAGTGAAATAGCGCTTAACCCAGCTCGCCTGCCGCTGGTTCCAGTTCGATTGATCCAGAAAGCGAATGCCCTCGGCGGCAAGCTCGGGCAAGAGTGAGTCATTCAGCAGGCGATACTGCTCAGCAACAAGGGCAGCAGCCGTTACACTGATGCGACGGATCTGTTCCCGGGCAGACAAACCATCGGGCCGCTGCTGAGTAACGCCAAATGCCTCTTGCTGACGTAAGCCAGCAAAGCGGATCTCAAAGAACTCATCCAGATTAGAGCACGCGATACACAGGTACTTGAGTCGCTCCAATAATGGCGTGGTGGGCATCTGCGCTTGTGCGAGCACCCGTCGATTGAACTCCAGGAGCGACATTTCACGGTTAATGTAGAGCGAGGGATCATCCAGCGACAGCACGCTGCCATTCGCGGCCATGCGCTTGGCGGCACTGGCCGGGCTCCCAAGACGTCGTTTGGTTTTGGCATTAAGCGGCGATTTTGAATTGGTGGACAAGGTAGCGCAGCCTAGAATCGGTACCCATCATGATAGCACCGCTCTAGACTCCAGCTATGACAAACAGCACAGATGACATCTACGCCCGGGAGAATCCGCACCTGGTCGATTTTGCCTTCGACCAGCGGGTGGTAGACGTGTTTCCTGACATGATTCGGCGCTCTGTGCCCGCCTATGAGACCGTTGTCCCGTTAAGCGCCCTGGTTGCCTCACAGCACGTCCCAGCCGACGGGTTGGTGTATGACTTAGGCTGTAGTCGCGGCGCCACGACCGCCGCTTTACTCACCTATTGTGACCCGTCGGTGCGCATCGTAGGGGTAGATAACTCCCAACCCATGATCGATGCAGCACGTGAAACTATGCCACAGCTCACCAGCGCAAGTGCTGCCCAACGGGTGGAGTGGCGCTGCACCGACATTAAAGACACGGCCATCGAGCGTGCGAGTGCTGTGGTTATGAACTACACACTGCAGTTTATTGAACCGCCTGAACGTCAACAGCTTTTACAACGCATCGCCAACAACCTGTTGCCGGGTGCGCCCCTCATCTACGCTGAAAAAGTAGTACTGGATAACCCCTCTGATCAGGCCTGGGCAGACCAGGTGCACCTGGAATTCAAACGCGCAAATGGTTACTCCGAACTGGAGGTCGCGCAAAAACGCAGTGCGCTAGAACGCGTAATGGTTCCCGATACGCTCGACACGCATTTGGCGCGGTTACAGAACGTTGGATTTAGTGATGCTCGGGTCTGGTTCAGCTGCCTGAATTGGGCAGCGTTTATCGCCTTCGCCCCAGATGCGTGATGCGTGATGCATAAGGCAGCGCTTGCGGCCCTGGCCAGCTATTCGGGACAGGCTTTCTGGCCCACACAGCACACCCGACTCATGGCGCTGATGCGCGAAACCATAATCACCCACGGCGACGCCGCGCGCTGGGAAGAGGCATTGGCTACCCTGCCAAGGGTGTCGCCCGGCGCAACTTACACGCGACCGCAGCAGACAAGTGGCCACCCGGTCATTGGTATAGCCGGGTCATTGCCCGGCGAGCAGCTGGAACATGCTCTGCGCGGACTGCACCCCTGGCGCAAGGGTCCGTGGAGCTTGTTTGGCTTGCACATCGATACCGAGTGGCGCTCCGACTGGAAGTGGCAACGGCTGGCCCCGTACTTGCCGAACCTGACCGGGCAGCGCATTTTGGACGTCGGTTGCGGCAACGGCTATTACGGCTGGCATATGCTCAATGCCGGCGCCCGTGAGGTGATTGGTATTGACCCTACCCTGCTGTTTTTTTACCAGCATTTGGCCATGGCCTTCTATTTAAGCCCCCTGTACGCCAACACAACAAACCAGGTGCTGCCACTCAGGCTCGAAGACCTGACCCACCCGGACGCTGGACAACAATCTACCGACAATCACGACTTTGACAGCGTGTTTTCAATGGGTGTGCTGTACCATCGCCGCGACCCACTTGAGCACCTGCGCGAACTGCAAGCACAACTCCGTCCAGGCGGCACACTCATACTCGAGACTCTGGTGTGCGATACCCATGACCTCGAACCAGAGGGCCGCTACGCCCGCATGCGGAATGTGCATCTGGTGCCACAGCCCAGCACCGTCAGCCGTTGGCTTGCCGAGCTCGGGTTCGACAATTGTCAGGCGTGCGACATCACCACCACCGAACCGAGCGAACAGCGCAGCACCGGCTGGATGCACTTCGAGTCGTTGCAAGAGTCGCTGGATCCTGCCCACCCGGAGCTGACTGTTGAGGGCCACCCTGCCCCGGTACGCGCCTGTTTCGTGGCACACTGGTCTGGTTAATCGTTCCGCAGCTGAACTTTACGCGGCTTAGGTAAACTGGACTGGACTGAACTGAACTGGACGGAATATGGCCGTCGAAATCGAACGCAAGTTTCTACTACATGAACTACCCGCTGGGGAGTATCCGCAGGCGGCAATTCGCCAGGGCTACTTAAGCCGCGGCCACACTCAGGTGCGCGTGCGAATCGCTGATGAGATCGGCCTGCTTACCGTGAAGGGCCCAAAGGCGGACAACATGCGCCCCGAGTATGAGTATGAAATCCCGCGGCTCGACGCCGAATTTATGCTCCGGTCGTTGTGTGCGGGCAACCCCATCAAGAAAACCCGCTACTTTGTGTCCCACGGTGCCCACCTGTGGCACGTCGACGTGTTCGCCGACGCGAACGCCCCGCTAATTGTTGCAGAAGTCGAACTGAAGTCTCCCCGTGAGACATTCGATGTGCCGCCCTGGGTCGGCGCCGAAGTCACTGACGACGAGCGTTTCAGCAACTCGCATCTGTGCGAACATCCCTATCGAACCTGGACGAACTAGTGACTGATTTAACCAGCAGGAGCACAGCATGAACGGCTTCAGTTTCCGCTTCCGCGGTCGAATACACCGCCTCCTCACTCTCTACCGCCTGTTCCAGGACAACCCTGGCACAGGACTACATCCCGCAACCATTGCGCGCAAAGCGGGTATGGGCATTGTCGACACCGATGAGCGCCTGCGGCGTACGCCGGAGATGTTCGTAAAACTGCCGAAGCGCGCCGACGGCGTTACCCGCTACCGACTCACCAGCGCGTTTACTGCCATGTCTGAAGAGGAAGCCAAAGCGCGCATCACCGACCTCGCCCGCCGCGAGTCGCTGATTCTGTATAGCGTGCTGACTGGCATCGTCTTGCTGTTTGCGATCATGATGATTCTGGTTGGGCCCGCGGTCTAAGCTAAGAAAACACTGCATCTAATTGAAAGATATAAATATTTAACCTTATGCCAGAATTTCTCTCCAGCGCCGATCAGGCCTTTAAGACGCAGCTCGAGGCTTTCATCCGCACGGAGCTGCCGCTGCGCGCGGACGAACCTGAGCCGGATCGTCGTGCCCGCATCATTGCCGCCTCAAAAGCCATGGGGCTGTTCTACAAAACCCAACCCGAGGAGTACGGCGGCCAACCAGGATCACTGGTGCAACTCACTCTTGCCAGAGAGGCACTCAGCGCTTCGCGCTCAGCCACCACCGGTGCCGCGTTTGGCCCCGCACCAGGCGTGCTGGCTGGCGCCACCGGCGAGCTAAAAACAAACTACCTTGAACCCCTAATGGCTGGCCAGAAGCGCGGCGCCTTTGCGTTTACCGAGGCAGACGATGCCCCACGGCATAGCTGGGCAGTACGCGACGGTGACGTCTATGTGGTGAACGGTGCCAAGTCCTATGTGACCGGTGGCAGCGACGCCGACTTCATGAACGCACTGATTCACATCGACGACGAGGGGCCAGCGATGCTGGTGATCGACACCGATGCCGCCGGCGTTATCGCGACCGGCAAGTTTGCCTCCACCGACGGCAGCCACCACATGGCCTTTACCTTTGATAATGTCCGCATCCCCGTCAGTCACGTCGTCGGCAAACCCGGCGAAGGCTTGCCGCGCGCGCTGCGCCAGATCGGTGACACGCGCCTGGTCATCGCCGCCACCTGCACGGGTCTTATACAATGGACCATTGACTACCTCGACGCCCACATCAAGAAACCGCATCGCGGTGGCAAGCCTCTCAAAGACCTGGAATCCGTGCGTCTGCGCTACGCCCAAACCCGGATTGACGCCTTTGCCGCCCGCAGCATGCTGTACCGCACAGCGCGCCTGGGTGATGCGGGCGAAAACATCGTCAACGAGTCGATTGCCACTAAAGTGTTTGCCTCCGAAGCCGCGGCCCGAATTATTGACGTTGCCATTCAGTTGGTGGGCGGTCAGGCCCTGCGCGAAGGGCATCCGCTGGCGGCACTCTACAACGAGGTGCGGGTGTACCAACTCACCGAGGGGGCCTCGGATGTGTTGCGACTAAACCTCGCGAGAGGACGCCTGGAACTTGATAAGGGCCGCGTCTGAGTACTCTCGCAGACGGGCTGACAGGCGCTCAGTCCTCGGCACAACCACCTGCACGACCACCATGACGTTCGCGGTTCTCAGACTTTGCTTTCTTCGACTTCTGCACCAGCACGTAAGTGGCACCGGTACCGCCCTGGCGGGCGAGCGCCGTATGAAAGGCGATCGCCAACGGCAGACCGGTGAGCCAATGCAAGACAAAACTCTTTAACCGCGCAGGCACAGGACTGCGTTCGCCGCGACCGTGGGCAATCAACACGCAACGATAGCCCTGCTGCTGCGCTGCTTGCAGAAACTCCCAGAGGGCGACCCGCGCTTCCTTAACCGTCTTGTGGTGCAGATCGAGTTGCGCCTCAACGGGGTATTCCCCTTTACGTAACTTATCGAACACGCCTTGCTGCACCCCATCCTGTTTCCAGGCCAAAACAGCATGCGGATCAATGGGCGGCACTTCCCCAAGCGTCATAACGCGCTCCTCACCTTCCGCGTCTCGCTCGGTCACCGCATCTTTGCGCCGCTGCGCCTGCCCTGCGGTGGCGTCCGGCCGGGGTGCTTCCGCTTTTTGGGTGGCCTTCTTGCCAGCGCGGGAATCTGCCAACGGCTGGACATCGCCCATCGCCGCTCGAAACAGCGCCTCTTCGTCGCCAGCAGATGGGTCTGATGGGTCACTCACAGTGCAACCGACGGGTAGAGTGCCGACCGGGTATCGGGCAGCGGCGCATTGCTTGCACCATGATAAGTAAAAACGGTGGACAGCTTGAGGTCTGAAGTTTCATTGGTGCCTGCGGCATGAAACAGCCGACAGTGGAACAACAACAGATCACCTGGAGCTAACTCCACGGCCTGCGCGGACGCAATTAACGCTGCGTTGTCAGCAAGCTCCGGACGCAGAAAGAGCTTGTCATCAAGCTGCGCGGGCGCAATATCGAGTCGATGACTGCCGGGAATCAGCATGAGCGCGCCGTTGCGCCGGTGCTCGGGGGTTAATGCAAACCAGGCCGAGATCAGCTCCGGCCGACTAAACGCCCAATAACGAATGTCCTGGTGCCACAGCGTTTGGCTACTAAACCCGGGGTGCTTGGTCATCACACAGTTGTGGTGCGCCTGGGATAGCAGCGGCGCCTCATTCAACAATTCGTGCAGCAGCGCCGCTAGCCGGCTGTCAGTTGCCAGCGACCGAAACAGCGGATCGCGCGCATAGGCAGCGAGCAACCGCCGCGAGGTTAGTCCGCCTGCTGCTTGCCGATTGAGTGGCGCGCCGGGGTAGCCGGTGTCTGCTTCGTATTCCACAGGCGCGAGCAGGGGTTGCAACGCCGATTCACTCACCGCACGCAGTCTCGCTACCCTCTCAGAGCTTAAGAAGCCCTTTACGACCTGATAGCCATCTTCTTGAAATACTTGAGAATTCATAAGCTATAAACAACACGAACAACGGTTTAACGGTCCGCGTCCGCGGCGCCCAAAGTGGCGTCTGGCACCTCCCACTGCGCCAATTGCGCGCCATTCACCGTGGCCTGCAGGGCGCCGGTGGACGGCCAGTAGCGCGCTTCTATGTAGTGGTGCTCTTCCCACTCGAGCTCAACGTTAGTCCACAAATACAGCGGCTCGCGCCCCGCATAAACGCGCTCCTTGCGCGGCACACCGTTATAGAACAACCCGACGTACTCGCCCGGGCGCACCCGCAATACAAATTCACGGCCGCGGTGCGCGAAG
>CAZSYU010000007.1:0-41963 GCA_964611345.1 uncultured Pseudomonadales bacterium | reverse complement strand
CGCCGCCAATTGCTGAACCAGATCAAGCCGTTTAGCCGGACTGGCTGCTCGCGGCTCGAGCCTGGTCTTCAAGCCATTGTCGAGTGTTGTCAGGCTAATCATCACCACAACCAGGTTGTGTGCAGCGAGCTTCGCGAGCAGGTCGATATCGCGCTCGAGTAAAGCACCCTTGGTAACAATACTCACCGGGTGCCGATACTCGAGCAGCGTGGTGAGAATAGTGCGGGTAATGCGCAGACGTTTTTCCACCGGCTGATACGGGTCGGTATTTGTGCCGAGGGCGATGACTTTGGGACGGTACGTCGGCCGCTCCAGTTCCGCGCGCAGACAAGCCTCTACATCCGTTTTGTAGAAAATCAGGGTTTCAAAATCGAGTCCCGGGGATAGATCCAGGTAGGCGTGTGTCGGTCGGGCAAAGCAATACACGCAGCCGTGCTCACAGCCTTTATAGGCATTTATTGATTGCTCGAAACTAATATCTGGTGAATTGTTAGTGGTAATCAGGCGCTGAGTCTTATCCGGATAGAAATTACACTGCTTCGCAACTGCTGGCGCTGCCCCGCTGTCATACTCGGTGTGCGTGGGTACATAACGGCTGGCCGAGTTGGTCAGCGCGCCGCGTCCTTTCTTGTATTTCTTGTATTTCTTGTATTTCTTGTATTTCTTGTATTGTTTGCTGTTGCGTGTCATATCTGAACGCCTCATTAACTATACTGTATATATAGACAGTAACTTAGAATCAACCCAGTGAGTAGACTCACCCGCTCTTAACGGACGAATCCCGTAGAACATTGACTGTCCAATTAAACACAAGCGTGTTGTCAGTACTTGCGCTCACCACCCTGCTGCTCGGCGGTTGCCAGCTCCAGCCTCGCGTACTTGAACCCAGCGAAATAGAGGCCCTGTCAGCAGAGCTCGTCCAGCTTGAATCTCTGGTGAGCGCCACGCGTGAAGACCTCGCGGCCCTCACTGCTAGCCAGCAAGAACGCATGGAGTCCGTCAATAGTCGGCTGCAGACGATCGATGGTGACATTAAGCAGCTACCTGGGGCGGTGCAGACGGCATGTCAGAGCGACGCAGCCGTACTCACAACGTGCGACGAGATTGTGACCCAAACCATTCTGATCGATGACGACAAGATGGTGGTGGGCGCCGCCGAGCATCTGTGGATTACCCCACCGGACATCGGTCTTGTGGCGCGTATCGACACCGGCACCAGCACAAACGCCATCCACGCGACGGACATAACGCCGTTTGAGCGCGACGGCGACGACTGGGTGCGGTTTACGCTGGCGGCGGAAGTTGTCGTGGAACGCAAGATCGTTCGCCGGTTACGCGTCAGCAAGCGTCCTGTGGTGCGGCTGCGCGTGCAACTCGGTAACGTACTCGATTCGTTCGACTTTATTCTCAGCGACCGCTCTAACTCAGAGCACCCTGTGCTCCTGGGGCGCACGTTCCTGCAGGACGTTGCATTGGTTGATGTTGGCAAAGAGTTCGTCCAGCCCAAAGTTGAATCCAATACCGGCAAATGACCAAGCGCGGCCCTTTCCTGTTTATTGTTGGCTTGCTGCTGCTAGCAGGCATTGCCACCGCCCTGTTTCGCCACGCGGAATATCGTGTCCCCTACACACCGGGCACTGCACAGGCCGTTTGGCAGATCGAAGCGCGCATAGAGTTTGACGCCAACGGTGGCCCGACTCAGGTCAAACTGGCACTGCCGCCCGAGCAGTCAGACTTCCGCATGATCAGCGAAAGCACGGCATCTGCCGGTTACGGCTACACCACCGAGCAAGGCAGCGAACAGCGGCAGGCGCGCTGGTCAAAACAGGAAGCACGCGGCGAACAAACGCTGTTCTATAAGATTGAAGCGATAGCCGATCCCGGCTATGCGGTTACGCCACCAAAACCCACCAGGGTGCCGGAGATCGTGTGGGAAGAACCCTTCATGACCGCAGCCGACACCGTGCTCACAGCCGTGTTGCCGCAAACGGCCGACGGCTACACCTTGGCACGGCAGCTGCTGCAACGGATGAATACCGAGCCGCTGGATCAAAACATGAGCCTGCTGTTGCAGGAGTGGTCTTCTGCGCGCCTCTTACCCCGCATGCTGCAAACGGCGGGTTTCAATGCACGCACCGTGGCGGGCCTGGACCTCGAAGACCAGCGGCGACGCCAATCGCTGCGACAACTCGTCCAGGTCTGGGACGATACCGACTGGCGGCTGATTGACCCGGATAACGCACAGCGTACCAGCGCCGATAATCTTCTGTTGTGGCAGACCGGTCAGCCAGGCGTGCTTGAGGTGATTGGCGGCAGCGACTCTAAGGTGCTGTTCAGCATGATCAGCCAAAACCGTCCGTCGCTTACGCTGGTAGACGAAGGTAATAATTCACCTCTCGTCTCGCTGTATTCCCTGCCGGTCGCAGAGCAAAGCATGTTCAAGCTGATCATGTTGCTGCCTGTTGGCGCTTTTGTTGTTGTACTCATGCGTATCCTTATTGGCTTTCGCACGTCCGGCACCTTTATGCCCGTGTTGATCGCCCTGTCGTTTCTACAAACCGAGCTCGTTCCGGGACTAATCAGCTTTCTGCTGGTTATCGCCGTAGGGCTGATCATTCGTTCCTACTTATCCGCATTAAACCTGCTGTTGGTCGCCAGAATAGCGACGCTGGTAATCGTCGTGATCGGCATCATCTCGGTATTCAGCATTCTCAGTTATCAGCTCGGCTTGATTGGTGGCCTGACCATTTCCTTCTTTCCCATGATCATCCTTGCGTGGACTATCGAACGCATGTCAATACTCTGGGAAGAAGAGGGTCCAAAGGAGGTGTTAATTCAGGGTGGCGGAAGTCTGTTTGTTGCCGTGCTCGCCTATTTGCTCATGACTCAACCACTCGTCGAACATCTGGCATTTAACTTTCCCGAACTGCATTTGTGCCTGTTGGCGTTCATTTTGTTACTTGGTCGTTACACCGGCTATCGCCTGACTGAGTTAACGCGCTTTACCGGTATGCCTCATTAAATGGCGACTGACATTGCACACACACGCCGTCGCTTCGACTGGATCGGGCCCCGCCAGCTTAAGGACTTGGGCATGCTCGGCATGAACTGCCGCAACGTGCGCTATATCTCGCGCTATAACGAACGCCGGCTGTACCCACTGGTTGACGACAAGTTGCAAACCAAGCTGCTCGCCGCCAAGCACAACGTTGCAGTCCCCGAGCTCATTCACGTCGTTAGGACACCATACGAAGTGGAGAGTGCTTACGAACAACTGCGCAAGCTTGACAAGTTTGTAGTGAAACCGGCCAACGGCAGTGGGGGTAAAGGCATTCTGGTCATTATCGGTCGTGACGAGCAGGGTCTGATACGCAGCAATGGCGAATCGGTGTCTTGGGACGAACTCAAACG
Organism: uncultured Pseudomonadales bacterium; assembly: GCA_964611345.1. Lineage (GTDB taxonomy): Bacteria > Pseudomonadota > Gammaproteobacteria > Pseudomonadales > Azotimanducaceae > JALZVT01. The sequence continues at coordinate 38,552 of CAZSYU010000007.1, read as the reverse complement.
CCACATGTCGAACGTGGTTAGCGGCCTGTTCTCTCTGGGCGGTCGAACTGATCAGGCCATTGTGGAGGATCTGGTGCAGATCGACCCGGTGTTCGAAGACGTGAGCTACAAAGGCGTCCCCGATATTCGTCTTATTTTGTTTCAAGGCTACCCGGTAATGGGCATGCTGCGCCTGGCCACCCGATCGTCTGACGGCAAAGCCAACCTGCATCAGGGGGCGATTGGTGTCGGTTTGGATATTCGCACCGGGGGCAGCATCGCCGCGGTGCAACACAATGAACTCATTACCCAGCATCCAGATACCGGTAATCGACTCGATCAACTGGAGGTACCCAACTGGCAGCAATTGTTGTTGCTCGCTGCAAGTTGCTACGACATGACCGGGCTTGGATACCTGGGTGCAGATATCGTTCTCGATCGCGATCGCGGACCACTGTTACTCGAGCTAAATGCCCGACCCGGACTGACCATTCAGGTCACCAATCAGGCGGGGCTGAAACCACGGCTCGAACACATCGAGGCCCTGGAGTCCTTGCACCCCACGGTGGAGGAGCGTATCCATTACGCAATTGAACAATTTGCGCACGCACCGCGGAAAGCACAACCAGACCTGTTTAACTGACTTGCCAACCCAAGCTGCCAACCTAAGCTGGCAACCTGACTCGAGAGGCCAACATGACCCAGCCCCCTGCCATTGAACTAAAAATCATCGGGGGCGCCACCTCGCGAACCATGCGGGCCCACTGGGCTGCCCACGAACTTGGCCTGGAATACAGCGTTGAACTCATCGGCTCGCGCACCGGCGCAACCCAGGAGCCTGGCTTTGTCGCACTGAACGCCAAACAAAAAATTCCGGTGCTACTGCACAACGATCTTGTCCTTACCGAGAGCGGCGCAATCATCAATCACCTTGCTCGGCTAAGAGAGAGACTGCCCGGCAACACTGGCACGCCATTACTACCACCCAGCGACAATCTGGAGCTACACGCCAAGTACGATGAATGGATGTCTTATTTGTTGATGGAGATCGACGCCCAGGCTCTTTATATACTGCGCAAACACGAAGACCTGACACACATTTACGGTGCTGCGCCGGAGGCCGTTGCAACCGCCCGTGAGTGTTTCGAAACGCACATACAGGTTGCACAACGGCAGCTCGCCCAAAGCGATTATCTGCTTGGCGATGAGTTCAGCGGCGTTGATATTGTGTTAACCACCTGCCTGGACTGGGCCAAATCGTGTGACTTTGAGCTCAGCGAAGTCTTTGAATACTACCTGCAGCGCATGCATGCACGGCCGGCCTGCAAGGCCGCAGGCCAACTGAACTTTTCTATTTCTGCTGGCGCTTGACGAGCAAAGCTCTGACAACGAAGTCATACGAGCGACAAGCGCATCTCTGTGTTACCGCGCGCGTATCGCTGGTCGTTGTTTTGGGGCTGACGCACAAAGCCAGACTTTAAATACAGCCCCATAGCAGGCGCCAGAATATCGTTGGTGATCAGGAATATCTCTAGTGCGCCAGCGCTGCGTGCAAAATCGATACAGGCATCCATCAGTAAATGACTAATGCCTGATCCTTGAGCCGCAGGTGCCACGGCCATCTTGGCGAGTTCAAACGTGGTTGCATCGCTCTTCACCATCGCCACCGTACCCACGGGCTCGCTATCGACCAACGCGGTGAAGATCTCACCACCGCCGTCTAATACGTACTCCTGGGGGTGCTCGATCATTTTCAGATCTTCATCTTCGATCTCAAAATAGGTTTCGATCCACTCGCGATTTAACGCAGCAAACGCCTGCGCGTATTGTGCGGCAAAGCGCACTACCTCAACATTTGTCGGTCGTTTAGTCATCGCCCGCTAGCCAGTTAAGGATCTTCCAGTTCTCCTCTATTGGGTAGGTATGGGAGAGGTCGTCAATTTCGGAGTAACGTATGCCAACACCGGCGTTTTTTAGCGTCGTAGCAGCAAGACGCGCCGTGTCGACCGGAAACATCCAGTCGAGCGCCCCATGCACCAGATAGACAGGCAAATTCTTGATCCGTCCAGGCTCCGCAACCTCCATTAAAAAGGGGTGAAACGTGCCTGAGATCGGTGCGAGATGGGTGGCAAACGAGTCGCTCTGCAAGCCACTCAACAAACTAAAGGTGCCGCCATCTGACATTCCAGTGAGCAGAATACGCCCGGGATCAACGGCCCACTGTTCGGCAACGCGGGCAACCAGTCCGGTTAGGTGAGCATGATCAACGTCGGGCTCCTGAATCGACCAGGTAGAACCCGTAGATGTTGGGCTCAACACAATCGCCCCCGCGCTGCGCGCAGCCGTAAGCCAGGTCCACAGAAAGTCAGCACCGTGACCACTGCCACCATGCAATGCCACCACCAATGGCAGAGGCTCGCCGTTGTAATACTCGGGAATATACAAAGAGCAACCACCCCGGGTGTCACGCTCGTTCTGCAGGTGCATAACACCCACCGGCGGATCAACAGAATCTTCGATCCCTGCCTCGGTTAAACGGTCAATACCAGATTCAATGCGCGCAAGCACCGCAGCATTTTCGCGCGCGGCGGGATCTACAAAAAACCGCGACAGCGGCGGCAACACCTGCGCCAGTGGATACAGCTCACTGCGCGCAGCGGTGCCATGACGCACCGACCGATAGGCCGCCATTACCGGGTTCTCTGCCGACTGGGCGGCAACAAAGCCTTCCAGGCCTTTACAGGCGCTTGCAGTGCTCGCAGACAGCCGCGCCGAAAACTCGCCCAGATGCTCCGGCCATTCAACCGCCGCAAACTCCGTTGCTGCCTGGTTGAGTGGATCGAGCAAAGGCTCAAGATGGGTGGCCAAAGTGTCCAGCACCGGCGGATGTAAGTGCCGGCCCGCGAACTGCAGGCTGTCGAGGGTGTTTAACAGCGGAGCGAGCAGCCGGGTTGTGGCGTCGAGCACAGTCGCGGCAGGTCCAGTCGACCCGGCGGTCGATGGACCCTTGTTAGAAGATGGAGGCTTGGTAGAGTCCGTCAAAAGGTGCGCCTGCGAGAGTTACGAAGCCCCATCATACTGGTAAGGTGAATTCTTAGCAGCGAGAGAACGACCACCGTGAGCGATGCGCCTTATTACCTGCCACTGGCCAACGAAGTGGAGATCTTTCAGGCCGCCTACGCTCAACGTCTGCCCCTGCTGCTCAAGGGGCCGACCGGCTGCGGTAAAACCCGCTTCGTGGAGTACATGAGCTGGCTAATCGGTACACAACAGCAGGCAGCAGGAAGCACAAAGAAACCCTCTCCACAGGACCTGGGGCAAAACCCGGCGCACGATCTGATCACCGTCGCCTGCCAGGAAGACCTGACCGCGGCTGATCTGGTGGGTCGCTATTTATTGATTGACGGCGAAACGCGCTGGAGCGACGGACCACTCACTCGCGCTGCCCGCAACGGCGCCATTTGTTACCTGGATGAAGTTGTCGAGGCCCGCAAAGACACTACGGTCATCATTCACGCCCTCACGGATCACCGGCGCCTGTTGCCCATTGATCGAACGGGTGAGCTCCTGGAGGCACATCCGGATTTCCTCCTCATTATCTCCTACAATCCCGGTTACCAAAGCGCCCTAAAAGATCTGAAGCCAAGTACACGACAACGCTTTGTAAGCATTGAATTCGACTACCCCAGTCGTGAGCGCGAAGCAGAGATCATCATGGCAGAGAGCGGCGCAAGCGCTGATCTTGCCGAACGGCTGAGCGTGATCGGTGAAAAAATTCGCAACCTCAGAGAACACGGTTTCGAAGAAGGTGTGAGCACCCGCTTGCTCGTGTACGCAGCAAGTCTGACGGCACAGGGGTTAGCTGCGCGGACCGCCGCCGAGCACGCCATTACCCAGGCAATCACCGATGACCGCGTGGTACACGAGTCTGTTTCTGACATTATTGATGCGATTTTGCCGCATGCACACTCAGTGCCAAAACCAGCGCAAAAGTCGGCGTCAAAACCATAACCCCGTACGCACGCGAATAGGCTCTTGGCAGAGATCAACGAACAGCCGACGCAACAGGATGATACCCACAATCATCTACTGCTCGACCAGTTACCTCGTCTCACCCTGTTTGCCGAAGGCATAGTCGGGCAGACCTTTCATGTGCTGCCGCAGGATGATAAGAGCCTGGTTGTACCCGGTGCCAGTCAGCGCACTATTCGCCTGCCCGGTCGCCTGCCGGGCCGCCTGTCTGGAGCGGCAAACAGTGCCACAACCGACCTTGCAGCAACCACTGGTGCCTGGCGGGCAATGATCGTGCAGCAGCTGGCACCGCTGCTGTTTGGCACCCAGGAGTTTCAACTGCACGACCGGGCGCCCGCGCGTGAGGAAAGCGGCGAGATTCAGGGCGACCTGCAGGTATTTTTTAACACCACGACACACCCGGGACTTACCCGCCGCCTGTTCTATGGCTGCGAGGCCATACGCGTTGATGAATGCATCCGCGACGAATACCCTGGCATCATTCGACACCTCGAACAGTTAAACAGCAATCGCCTCGAACAGGCAGCGCTGGATACCCTGCATGACGCCTTCCTGCAAGACGAACAAGGCCAAATAAGCGACACACTACCGCCACTCGTAGAACTTATCTTCGAAGCTCTATTGGTGCTCGAATGCGATCCTGCCACAGAGATTAAATCGTTTGTTGCGCCGCCGAGCATTGCTCCCCTGCTCAAGCGAGCTGCAAATCTACGCGCCCACACAGCCACGGTGTATCACTCCGCAGAACTCACTCAAGACTTCCTAAACGCTTTGGATCTGGCCGAAAGTGACGCAGATGTCAGTCTTCTGGAAGAACTTCTCGACACGGATCAACCTGATACACATGTCGCCGAGATGGTGCAGCAGGAAGAAGCCGTCGCAGCGTTAGAGTTCGATCTGTTTATGCTCGACGAAGACATGGAAATGACACCCGGTGAAGAACCCGGCTCAATCTCGATTGAGCGCAACACCCAGGGTGAACGTGACAATCTCAAACGTCGTATCGACATGCAGCGAGCTCGATTGGCCCGTACGGCACCCAAAACGGATCAAAGCACCACCCGCAGCTACCTGTATGACGAATGGGACTATCTGCAAAACGACTATTTGCGCGGCTGGTGCCGTCTCTTCGAGCGAACACTCGAGCCCGGTGATCCAGCCGACTTACAAGAGATCTCGCGCCGCGTCGGCGAACACGCAAGACAGGTGCGAAAATCGTTTGAGCAAATTCGGCCCGTCGCACTGGAGCGCATAAAGCCGCTAGAAGAAGGCGACGAGATCTATCTGGATGCGCTCATTGATCATGAAATCGATCGCCGCACCGGTCGCGTTACGGAAACCCGCGTATACAGCACCAATACCCGTAAAAAACGCGAAATTGCCACCGCCTTTCTGATCGACCTGAGCGCCTCAACCGACGACGTTATTCCAGACCCGGATGCACCCGAACCCGTCTATGATCTCGACGATGATGATCCCTACGCGTTTGAGGCGAAGGATCTGACACCCGAACCCTTGAAGCGTCGCATTATCGATGTGCAGCGGGAAGCGCTGTGGCTTATGAGCCAGGCACTGTCCGCGCTCGGCGATGACTTCGGCATATACGGGTTCTCAGGCTACTCACGAGATGAGGTCGAGATTTTCCTGGTCAAGGAACTGGGTGAAGCACTCACTTCCCGCGTTTTGCAAACTGTGGTCAACATGCAGCCACGTCGCAGTACACGTATGGGCCCTGCCATACGCCACGCTGTAAAGAAACTGCGTGACCGCGAAGCTGGCCGGCGCTTATTGATATTGGTTTCCGATGGGTTCCCACAGGACTGCGACTACGGTCCGAACCGCGGCGATCACGAATACGGCGTGCAAGACACTGCAAAAGCGCTGCTGGAAGCCCACGCTGCCGGCGTAGAGACATTCTGTATCACCGTGGATACGTCCGGTCACGACTACCTGAACCGCATGTGTCCAGAACAACGCTACATGGTCATTGAAGAAATCGAAGAACTGCCGATGGCACTAACCAAAGTCTATCGCCAACTCGCCTTTTAACCCATTTCCAGCAGCGCCGCTTTCGGAAAACGCAGCGTAAATGTGGAGCCTTTATTTGGCTGGCTCGTAACGCTCACACTGCCCCCGTGGCGTTCCGTTACTGTTTTAACAAAACGCAGCCCCAGGCCCGAGCCTCGCTGGGCAACAATTTCTCGCACCTTGGATCGATAGTAAGGCTCAAACACTTTATCGATATCTACCGCCGGTATGCCGAAACCCTCATCCTTCACGGTGCAATAGGCATCACCTGCCACGTCGATCCCTACACTGAGCATTACCCGTCGATTCTCCGGCGAGTACTTCACCGCGTTTGTCAGCAAATTAACAATCGCCCTCTCAAGCAACTCGCCATTGCCTTTAATCCACAGGCCATCTTCGGGTGTCTCATCAATGAAATTCGCCTGTATATTTTTTTCCTGTGCTTGCTCAAAAATCTGTTCGAGTGCGTTGTTGGCAATGGAACCAAGTTCTACATCATAGAGATCAAGCTCTTCTCTGTTCTCAACCCGAGATAGCTGCACAAATTGCTCAGAGACATTCAGGCTGCGCATCGCATAGTTTTCTATGCGCTTAAGCAAAGGTACATCGTTTTCAATGCCCTGCTCCGAGGAACGCAAGAGCGCTAAAATAGAAACCATCGGTGAACGTAAGTCGTGTGAAAGAAAGGCCAGTGCTTCTTCGCGCTGGCGTTGCACAAGACGAATCTCTGTCACGTCAGCCGCTGTCATCAACCAATAACCTTTTAGTTCGTCGTCGAGTCGCAGCGGCGCGCAATCAAGCAACATGCGCGAAGTTTTAGATTGCGCCTCGAGTGATTCAGAACGGCCTTCAACAACCACTCGAAAGACAATTTTTTCCCAGCTGTCGCCTTCTGGAGCAGCTACCTGTTCAGCAATTTGCAGAATGTTGCTCTCACCTGACACCCCGGTAAGCGCTGTAAAAGAATTGTTTGCGTATTCGACCAACCCGCCACTACTGATCAAACACACGCCGCTGGTGATTTGATCGAGGCTCTTCATGTTGACATCACGAATGGTGCGCACGTCGTCAGCCAATAGATTCAGCTGCCCTATCTGGGCGTTCAAGCGTTCGATAGGCGCACTGTTGTTACCCGCAGAGTACTCAGTGCTTGCCAACACTTGAGCGACATAGCGCTGTTCGGCCTCGCTGAAGGGCTGTGCGCGCTGCAACCCCACTTCCAGTCGCCGGCGGCCATGCGTGACCCGAACTCGAAGCAAATGATCATCCGCACCAGAACTTTCGTGATTGCTCACAACCTCGTCGCTACCGTCCAGACCGAATAGCTGCGTTGTTGACGTTGCCCCCAATAACGCACCGACGTGATTTACAACTGTAGATAGGCGAGCATCGTCAAGCGCCGTAAAACCAAGCTGTAGTCGCTCAACACTGAAACGCTCAATTTCTTCCGTGACGTAACGCCAAGCAACTTCCAGGCGCCGCCAACTCCACAGCGGGTAAGTTAGAGCGGCCGCCACAGCAGCGGCGGCCAGTGGCACGTACAGGCGCGAAAAATACAACAGCAAATAAAACAACACTATGGGCAACACAACAAACCCGCCGGTTGCCAGCAGCATCGTGCCGGGTGGCAACCGCGGTAACACCAGTGGCGGCACAACAGCAAGCGCCAGTACCAATAGCAGTGATACCCAACGTGGTGCTTCACTAATCAGCGTGCCCTGGCGGATTGCTGCCAGTACGTTGGCGTTATACTCGACACCAGACATTGGCCGGGAGCGCCCTGAGACTGGAGTGGTGACCCAGTCGGAAACTCCAATCGCAGTTAGCCCAACCAGAACGGTCTTATCTGCCAGAGCAGTAGAGATATCCAGTCCATCCATCACATCCTGCGCCGAGCGCATAGCAAAAGAGCCAGGCTCGCCCACGAAGGGTACGCGCCGGTAGTCACAACGAATATTTTGCAGCGAAAACGATGGTGATTCACAGCTGGCAACAGGCGCAGCGCCGGCTTCGTTGGTGCGAGTCTCCGCAGCCAAGACAAGATGTGGCCAATAGGGCGAGCCAATGCCCTGGTACAGATGTACTCCTCGACTTATACCATCGTCATCCAGTTCTGTATGAACGTGACCAAGCGCATCGGCTGCGTCCAGAAACGTGGGTTGCGGCAGCACTTCAATTAGCTGCCTGGAATCTGATAGCGCATCGATAACTATAGGCATTGCAAGACCAGGCAGAGCGTTTAACGCCTCAGCAAGCGCGTCATCGTCTGCCTGGTTCTCCTCCGGCTCACTGTAGAGAAGATCGACAATTACTTCGCGCGGCTGCGCCTCTGCAATAGCCTCATATAGCCGCGCTTGCTCACTTCTGTTCCACGGCCAGCGGCCAAAGCGTTGCAAGCTTTGCTCATCAATTCCGACAATGACCACGTCTTCTGCGACGGGGCCAGCCAGCGACGTCACCACGCGATCGTAGAGAAGTCGGTCGACACTGGTCAGCCAGTTACCGTACGACGCAAGCCCAGCCAAACTGGTAACCAGCACCACCAGCACTATCAGCTCGAGCAACAGCAAAGGTCGTCGCTGGGCGTTACCTACAGCCATGGCAAGAACAGATAGACGGCGGCTTTAAAAAAATGCCTAAAGAACAGCTGCGGCGGCTAACAGGATCGCGCCAAGGCCCCACTTAAAGGGAGCTCGCACCCTGCGTTCCTCAAGGGCTGAGGCTTCGCCCGTCAGATCGGCCGAGCTGGCCTGCACGCTGACATTGTATTTGCCCGGCGCGAGGCCTGAGAGTTGCTGCTGTGTGGCCTTTGTTGTCTCGATATGTGGCGTGCCGCCACCAACCGGTGTAGCAACAACCTGGTAATCTGTAGCTCCTGCCACCCCGTCCCAACTCACGAGCAGCTGGGGCGAGCGCCGAATCTGCTTAACGCTTACGTTTGCAGGCGCAGCCAGTATGTTTTGCACCGTGATCTTTCGGATCGCCTCCATACCCTGCACGCCACTTGTCGCAATTCCGCGCACACCAAGTACATAACTTCCAGGACCGAGGCTCGCGAGTGCTATCTCGGAGTTTGGTGCGCTTAACTGTCCGTTCACTTCCGCCAGATCAGGGCCATTGTAGATCTGCACCAAATACTCGGCGGCACCCGCCAGTGAATCCCAAACAAGTTTGTCGTTAACGTTATAGGTTTGGGCAGTGCCAAGCTGCGGGGGTTCAAGCAACTTCTCAACTGCGACACCATTGCTATCCGCCTTTAACCCAAACCCACTGGCCACGTTGCTCGTAGAATCGGCCACGATGAAATCAACCGCACCACCCGTTGTTTCAACAAAGTTGGCACCATCAACCGAGCGGGTCCGAAACTCGGTGCCTCGCACGGCCGCTACGCCTAGGGGTGTTGATATTCGGTATACCGAGCCAGGCCCGTTCTGGGGCTTGACCTCCGAGTTGCCAGAACCGCGATTGATACGAACTCTCGAATCCACCATGCCGGTGTCGCGATACGCGCTGAGGGTATCGAATTGCACCTCAGACTCGGGGCCTATTTGCATGGTCGACCCATCGGCAAACACTACGTTGGCATAGCTTTGCGGACCGGTTATCACTTTCGCTCCAATACCCAGTTCTGTTCCCACTAGTCCTGTAAAAGGCGTGACAGCCGATTCGTTGGATTGCTCTGGGTTCTCAGCAGCCGCAGCTTGGTTCTCAGCCGCTGGAGCGAGACTTCGATGCTTTATGCGCACATCGCCGCGCGCATAGACTAAGCGCACCACCGCTGGTTCCTCAATCAACCATTTCAAGGGAATGCGAATGCGCGTACCCGGATCCACGTCGGTTGGATTAGCGATTTGATTGTAGTCGGCAATATCTCGCCAGCGAGCGTGCGTGCCGCAGAATTTTTCCGCCAGACCCCAGAGTTTATCGCCCGGACGCACTGTATACAGCCAATCGTCCGCGGCCGCGGGCAGCGCGGTGAACAGCTGAACAAGCAACACCATGGGCAGTAGCAATCGAGATATATTGCGCATGGACAAGGATCCTCTACTTAACAGACTGGTCGCGCAGTTACGCATCAGACCAAATAGTGGAAACATAATTCGCGTTAGCTCGCGGCCGCGTCGACTTCGTGTTCCACGGGTTCAAGGCGATAGCCGTGTTGGTACACAGTTTTAATTCGGAAACCATTTTCGGGGGAAATAGCAAGCCGCTTACGCACCCGCGATACGTGCACATCCACCGTGCGGGTATTCACTCCTGTCACTCGCCAGACGTCGCGCAACAGCTGTTCTCGCGATACCAGCCTGCCGGAACGCTGAAACAGGTAGTGAGCCACTTCAAACTCACGTGCGGTGAGCCGGATCTCTTCGTCGCCCATCGATACGGTTTTGTTTTCGAGGTTAAACAGGTACTGGCCGAACTCGGCTTCGAGCTCGGCACTCCCAAGCCGCCTGCTGAGGGCGGTAATCCGGGCCAAAAACTCGGCTTTCGACGCACGCTTGACCATGTAGTCATCCGCACCACTGGATAGCGCTTCAACGATGTCAGCTTCGGCATCACGCTGGGTAACAAACAGCACGGGGACGTGCCAATTCACGGTACTGCGAATGATTCTCAATATCTCTACGCCGGTGGTGTCCGGCAATTCCCAGTCGAGCACCAGCAAATCATAATCCGCACGATCGATACGCGTCAGAAACTCCTCGCCGTTCTCTGCGTGCCCACACTCATGCCCTGCCTCCGCAAGCCAGGACTTGAGCAACTCTGCTTGGGCTGGATCGTCCTCAAGGAGAATGATGTTCATAGATTCCTTCTTCTTTCATCAGCTTGCCCTGCTTCGAACACGCGTTTGTGGCGTCGCCGGGCTAAACCCACCTAAGCGCGAGGATAGCTCGCCAGCACCCGCCAAGTGCCTTTTTCGGCTCAATTAGCAGGCTTGTTTACTGCCATTTTACAAAACTACGCCCAATAGACTCGCGTAGCAACACAAGACCAAATTGCGCCCCCTGAGCGCACCCTCCCATGCGGGCCCATGCCGGCTCTGGAGTAGACTTGTTCTCGCGGGGTTGTAGAATGATCAACACTTGTCTTATTTGAAACCAACAGAAAGGACGGCAACATGACTGCATTAACTACCATCGAAGGCATCGGTCCAGCTTACGAAGAGAAGCTCAAGTCTGCGGGCATTAACAGCTGTGAAGAGCTGCTGGAAAAAGGCGCTACCGCCAACGGTCGGAAGGCCATCGAAGAAGCGTCTGGCATGGCACACGCTCTCGTCCTCCGATTCGTCAATCACGCTGACCTCTGCCGCATCAAAGGCGTGGGCGGTGAGTACTCTGAGTTACTGGAAGCAGCCGGTGTAGATACCGTACCCGAGCTTGCCCAACGCAATGCCGCGAACCTGACCGCAGCCATGGCGAAGTGCAACGAAGAAAAGAAACTCGTTCGAGCACTGCCATCAGAAAAGTCGGTCACGAGCTGGGTGGCTCAGGCAAAAGAACTACCAAAGGTGGTTACTCACTAAGCAGCTCGCGGTCCCACTGCCCTAACGGGCACGCCAGGAGTACCAAAGGGGCCCACTGCGGCCCCTTTTTTATACTTTTGTAACCATACGAGCCATACAACTTATCCACTCCATCACCTCCTGGGAACTTTCCTGAGGGGGCGCTTGCAAGCCAGCGTTTACCCAGTGTGATCGAACTATGACAACTTCAAATCTGATTCTTGGCGCCGCTAACGGCACCCTCATTGAGCAGCTCGGCAGCATGAGCAACCGTCACGGCATAATTACCGGTGCTACCGGCACCGGCAAGACGGTCACGTTACAGGTCCTGGCTGAGGCATTCTCCAAGGCAGGCGTACCCGTCTTCGCCGCCGATATCAAAGGCGATCTGTCTGGTATCGCTGAAGCCGGCAAGCCGCATCCAAAAATCGATGAACGCCTGGCGCAAATCCCGTTGCCTGAATACAACCAGCGTGGCTACCCCACCTTGTTGTGGGACGTATTCGGCGAGCAGGGGCACCCTATTCGCGCCACGGTGTCTGAGATTGGTCCCCTGTTGCTGGCGAGCCTGATGGAACTCAATGACACCCAAACGGGCGTGTTGTACGCCGCCTTCAAGATGGCTGACGACGACGGACTGTTGCTTCTCGACCTAAAAGACCTGCGGTCGTTGCTGAGTCACATGGCGGAGAACAACAAAGAGCTCCGCCTCGACTACGGCAACATATCAAGTGCCTCGGTGGCCGCCATCCAACGTCGCCTGTTGGTGCTGGAAGAACAGGGCGCAGAGGCTTTTCTTGGCGAACCTGCCATCACGCTGCCCGACCTGATGCAAAAAGACTTCAGCGGTAACGGTGTAATCAACATTCTGGACGCGACTCGGCTAACCCAGGAAGCCCCCAGGGTCTATGCAACTTTCCTGCTTTGGCTGTTGTCGGAGGTGTTTGAGGAGTTACCCGAGGCGGGTGACGCCGAGTTGCCGAAGTTTGTGATGTTCTTTGATGAAGCTCATTTGCTGTTCAACCGGGCCCCAGAGCCCTTGCTCGACAAAATCGAACAGGTGGCGCGGCTAATTCGCTCGAAAGGTGTTGGCATTTTCTTCATTAGCCAAAGCCCGCTCGACTTGCCGGAAAATGTACTTGGTCAAATGGGCATGAAAATTCAGCACGCCCTGCGCGCCTACACGCCAAAAGATCGCAAGGTCATTCGGGCAGTCGCCGAGAGCTTTCGCGCCAACACAGGTTTTGATACACAAAAAACGATAACCGAGCTCGGCACCGGCGAAGCGCTGGTTTCTGTACTCGATACCAAGGGTGCACCACAACCCGTGCAACGCACACTTATTCGCCCGCCGGAATCACGCATCGGGCCACTAACCAAAACTGAGCGCAAAGAAAAACTAACGAGCTCACCCATGGCCGGCAAATACGATAAGCCCCTCGATCGTGAGTCTGCTTACGAGCTGCTCCGCGATCGAGCAGACCAGCGCGCCGCAGCAGAAGAAGCTGCAGAAAACGATGCAAGAACACTAAAGGCAGCCGCCAAGAAGGCCCCGCGCAAACGTGGCAGCAATCGCCAAACTGCTGGCGAGGCGATGTTAAAGAGCACGCTGCGCTCGGTCGGCACTTCACTCGGACGCGCACTGGTGCGCGGCTTGCTCGGATCCTTCCGCCGCTAGCAGGCAGCATTACAAACCTTTTACACCTGGTTTCTACCGTTACCGGCCTATAATCGTCGGCAGTGCGTTTGCGTTTTGCAACCACTCCTATTCAGTCTTCGTCATGACGACAAAGGAGTTTTACATGACATCATTTCCAACGACCTCGCGATTGAGAATTGCTGTTAAAGCACTCGCGACCACGCTACTCATTAGCATCGGTGCAGCCCACGCTGACGTCGTCATGCTAACCAACGGCGACCGCATAAGCGGCACCGTAGATAACATCACCAGCGGCAACGTAACATTCACGACCGCGTACGGGCCGCTAACCATCGCCATGGCCGATGTTGCGAACCTGCAAACCGATGGCACCTACGACGTGACGTTGGCGTCCGGCAACCAGGTTTCTGGCCAGTTGGTGGACAACGGTCTGCTGGTTAATGGCAACGTCACTCCAACCACCCTCGCCGACATTTCTCTGCTGGCACCACCGCCGAGTGATGCGCCCGTATGGACCTCACGCATCGATGCTCTGTTCTCGCGCTCAAACGGTAACGCCAACACTCAAGCTTTCAGTCTGATTGGTGATTCGCTGTATACCCATGGCCGCAATGAGCATCGTCTGACGGCGTACTGGGGTGATGAAGAAGCCGAGGGTGTCACCACCAAAGAACAGATCGAAATCGACTACGGCTATCGTCGCTACCTGAGAAACAACTGGTTCGTCGGCGCTAACCTCGAATACTTCAAAGATACTCTGAAACTGGTTGACCCCCGTTGGACGGTGGGCGCGTCAATCGGCAAGCTGTTTTGGGACAATGCCCTGGGACGATTTTCTATAGAAGCTGGCGTTAGCCAGGTGTTTGAAGACCTCGACGGCGACAGCGAAAGTAATCCCGCCGCTCGCTGGGCACTCAACTACAATCGCTTCCTGAACGCCAAGACTGAGTTCTACCACAACCACGAAATCCTCGCGATTTTGGGCGGCGGACGCGGCCAAATTTATAACTCACAGACTGGCTTGCGGTATTCGCTGTCAGATGCACTTTCGGTCAGCCTGCGGGCAGACGTGCGGCATGAAACTGATCCGCCTGAAGGCGCGCACAATTCTGACATTACCTACGGGATTGGTGTTGGTTACGTGTTCTAGGATCTGTGCCGGTTGAGACTACTGGCACAAGTTCGAGCCAAAAAAAAGGCTGGTGCGATGCACCAGCCTTTTTCGTTTTGGGTTTTACTTTAGGTTTTATTTTGGGTGAGAGTAAACGCCCTTAATCGTCGCCCATCATGCCAAAGATGTTCAGCAGGCTAATCAGCAGGTTGTAGATCGTCATAAACAGCGTTGTGGTCGCCAGAATGTAGTTGGTTTCACCCCCATTCACGATCTCGCCGGTTTGATAAAGAATAAGTGCACTCATCAACAACACCACAAAGGCTGAGTACGCCAACATTATCCCACTAGGAATAGTTCCACCAACAAGTTGCATGATCACAGCGATGCCGATCATGCCCAGCATGATCATTACCCCGGCCATGACGAAACCACGCAAAAAGCTCATATCGGCCTTGGTGATGACCACATAGGCAGAGAGTCCGATGAACACGAACGCGGTCAAGCCGAAGGCCTGGGCTACCTGTGCTGAGCCGTTGGGTATGCCTAGATACAAGTTAATGATCGGGCCAAGGCTGGCCCCGAGGAAACCTGTGAACAGAAACACTGAGACAAGGCCCCAGCCGCTGTTGGCAGTTTTTGTTACCAGGAATGACAACCCAAAGAACACCGCGAGGAATGGGATCAATGGCAATCTGGGGATATCGAGCGCGACTGCGCCCATCGCCGTCACAGCGGCGAAGGCAAGTGTTGCCGCGAGCAGCATGTAGGTGTTTTTCAACACCTTGTTGGTGGCGAGTTCACCGGCCCCTGAGGTGGCGGCTGCGCTGTTGAACTGTTCGTTTGCCATTGTCGTTAAGTACCTTTTAGCAACTACTGAAAAATCACCACCAGTATATAGAGGGCGCAGGGCCAAATTTCAAGCCTGAACCTGTGTGAACCGCCGCACAAACAGCCTATATTTTCTTTAATATCAATAACATAGAGACCTCTAAAGAAACCACTTGCTCCTCCGCGAGGGACCCCGTTTACTGCCTTGGCGGTTTTAAATCGCTTTATCATTCATTACCCATAGCGAACTCACAGGAGAGACACATGCTGGGATATTCAACCATCGGCGCCAAAGATCTGGATCGGGCCTGCGCTTTTTACGATGCCTTGCTGGGCGAGATTGGCGCCAAGCAACTCATGGGCATGGACCGCATAAAGTTCTACGGCACGGGTATGGATGCCGCCATGCTGGCGGTTTGTGTGCCTTATGACGAGGGCGCGCAGCACGCTGGCAACGGGACTATGGTTGCGATCCCCGCCGATCGGCCAACGGTCGATAAGCTCTATGCAAAGGCGCTTGAACTGGGCGCGACCGACGAGGGCGAACCCGGCGAACGTAACCCCATATTTTACGGTGCGTACGTGCGGGACCTCGACGGCAACAAGCTGTGCTTTTACGAAATGAAAGCAGGCTAAAGCTCTTGCCGAGGCGGCGGCAGCACACGTATCTGCTGCAGTCGCTCGAGCCAATCGACAAACATGTCTTCACTGTCGAGGCACTCAGCAAAGCCTGCCTTGCGCAGTTTGATCGTGCTTAACAGGGGGCTCGGCATAGCCACGCTGTTGCCCGCATTGAAAAACAAGTCCGCGTAAATTAGCGAATCACCGGCAAACTTGGCCAGGCCCGGTGCCTGTAGGTCGAATCTTGTGCGCAACGCCTCCCACTGTGCCGATCGCTTCGGTAGCGAGTGCTGCAACTGCTGAGGTACATCTGCACCTGCGGGTAAGCCAAAGCACTTGGCCAACTGTGGCCACAGGGTGCTGGGCACAAATACATCGCCATTAGTGACATTAAAGGTTTGATCGAGTGCTGCTGGGTTGGGTGCGCCGGCTGCACGGGTACTCTCAATCTCACTTCCACTCACCGCCCAGGCAAACGCCTGCGCCAACAGCCGTGCATCAATCGCATCGATAGGGCCGCAGGCACCGCCCGGCCAGCCAAAAGCTCGATTTATGGCCTGATCCGTACCGGCCTGCGTTCCCCAGGATTCTGTTCCCCAGGATTCTAGGGCACCAAAAATGCCGATGGCCGCGAGCACATTCATTGGCGCGCCAATGGCGTGTCCAATAATCAGCGGCGGACGCCAAATCGTGAGCCCCCAATGGGCATTCGCACGCTGCTGTTTGAGCCAATCTTCCTGCAACCAGTAAAAATTCTCATGTGCAACACGCCCTTCGCGCTCCTTACCAGGTACACGCATGGCACCGACATGGGCGCCATACGCCTTGGTACCCTGTAACAGGCTGACATGCCTGAGTCTCTTCGCCGCCCGCTGCAGTGGAACAAAGAGATTCTTGAGCATTTGCAGGTTGGTTTGCATCTGATCCGCTTCAACCCAACCCGCCAACAATCCTGGTTTTTCAAACAGTGCGGCGTAAACCACGTGCGTGACTTCGTGCAGTTGTGCAACCGCGCGCTCGCAAGCGACTGCATCTTGCAGATCCAGGGCGACGTGTTCTACACCGGGCAAGTCGGGAGCTCGACGCGACACGCCAATCGCTCGCCACTGCGGCAGCGCGTGAAAATGCTCAAGCGCGGCGCGACCAACAACGCCACTGGCGCCAACCACCAGCACTACTGGCAAATCACTACAGGTGCTCACGCAGAATGACGCGCCAGAAACTCAATGACTTGCTGCTTTGCAGGCACAAGGTCTGCACCATCCTTCCAGCGCTCGATATATTCAACATTAGGTGCCAGTGCGCGCAGTCGCAGTGAGGTTTCCTGGGGGTGATAAAGATCGTTGCCTTCAAGCACACACAATGGTGTTGCACAGCTACGCACGAAGTCGTCGCCAACGTTAAACAGAAAGTCATCGCCGTCGTACATCGAACTGCGAAACTTCGCCCACTCGGCGTCGGGCACGTCCATACCAGGTTTCAATTGAGTCGCCCAGTCATCAAACATGGCATAAAACGCATCACGATTGGCTCCTCCTGCCATGAGGCCGATCGACTGAAACAACACGGCGCAGGCCACACGCTGCGGCGCCTCGGCAATAAGCCCCATCGCATAAGGCCCGCCAATACACATACCCATAACATGAAACCGGTCTACGCCCAGATGATCCATCAACCCCAGCTGATCCTGCGCATAGGTGCTCCAGGTGTCATTGCCGCTTACCGGTGCACTAGACGCTCCGGCGTTGCGCTGGTCCATCGCTATAACCCGGTAGCTGTCTGCAAGCTCTGCAATGGGGTTCCAGGGTGTTGCTTGCCAAAAAGAAAGCGCCGACTTCATTCCGCCAGGTGCAATTAGCAGCACCGGATGGCCGTCTCCCACTTCCTCAAAGTAAATTTTTGTTCCGCCCTGTGCAAAATATGGCATCCACCGCCCTCTTCAAAATGAATGATTCTGCGTTAAAGTAACAGCACACCATCGCGCAAGGAAGAATCGTGAACAATCTGGCTCGTCACTATCGCCTGGGTATCCTCTTACTCAGCACGTTTATTGCCCTGCAGTTCTCGCAAGGGTCATTCGCCGCACCACCCGCAACGGCATTCGGTCAGCTGCCCATGGTCCATGATGCAGCAATCTCGCCAGATGGCTCGCGCATCGCAGTCATCGTGAACAACAAAGGCACCTATGGCGTAATCGTTCAAACTATTGAGGGAGAGCAAGAGAAGCCTTGGTTTTCATCCATGGGTGACACGCTCAAACCGCGTTATGTGAAATGGGTCAACAACAATCGCTACGTCGCTTCAGTTGAGAAATTGGAGAAATTTCGCGACACCCCTTTTACCAGCCGGTACCTTTTTAGCGCCGACATCGAATCTAAAAAACCAAGGTTGCTTGTGCGACCAAAAGGCATCTTTCGGCAATTTAACGACGTCGTTGTCGACTGGCTGGAAGATGACCCTGAACATATTTTGATGGCCTACTCGGACAAGGAGTTCGACTCCTACCCCGATATCAAAAAGGTAAACGTCGCCAACGGACGTGACCGCACCGTAAAACGAGGAACCGCGGGTATCGAATACTGGATCACTGGCAGTAACGGCACACCACGTATCGGCAAAGGCACCTTTGATAAAGGTACAAAAAAGATGGTGATCTATAACACGGCCACCAAAAAATGGGAGAACAGCAACAATTATCCAGGCCTTGAAGCTGACACCAACATCTACGGCATACTGGAAAACGGCCGGGAGATGGTCATTGGCGCCTACGAAGGAAAAGACACGCTGGGGTTATACATCTATGACCTCCAGGCCAAAAAAATCACCCGCAAGGTCTTCCACGATGAGAGCCACGATGCCTCGGGCGTTGTCTTCAGCAAGAATGGCGAGTCAATCATTGGTGCCAAATACACTGCTGAACGCGACGAGACAGTACTGCTGGGTGAAAATGGTTCATTGCTGGACGCTTTGCGTGCACAGTTTCCTGACTACGACGTTCACTTCGTTGATCAAACCCAAGATCTCCGTACTGTACTTGTTGCTATGTCAGCACCCTATGATCCGGGCGGCCTGTTCTACTATAAGGCAGGTGACAAACTACCATCGCTTATCTCCACGATGTACAGCGGCCTGACCGAGAACGACACCGGCAACGTCACATCGGTCCGCTATAAAGCCCGCGATGGTCAGAAGATACCGGCATTTGTCACCTTCCCGCCAACCGTGGTTAGCCAGGAACAGTTTAAAAATCTGCCATTCATCGTACTGCCCCATGGCGGCCCTTTTGCGCGGGATTCAAAACGCTTTGATTACTTCGCCCAGTTTTTCGCAACCCGAGGTTATGGCGTTCTGCAAATGAACTTCCGCGGCTCAGCAGGCTATGGCCGCGCCTTCAAGGAAGCCGGGCGCAACAACTGGATTGTCATGCAGGAAGACGTCGAGGACGGCGCACGCTGGCTGATCGAGAGGGGCTACGCCGATCCGGATAAAACCTGTATAGCAGGCTGGTCGTATGGCGGTTACGCCGCACTCATGGGCGTGGCAACAGACCCCGAGCTGTATAAGTGCGCAATCGCGATGGCGGCTCTCACCGACATCGCCGATGCCAAGCGCGATATGCTCAAGTATCGTGGCGGCAGGCACGCGGCTAAGACCTTTTTTGGCAATGCCTTTAAAGATGCCGCTACACGCAAAGCGAACTCACCAGTTAATGTGGCGAAACAAATCAAGGTGCCCGTGTTTCTTGCGCACGGCAACAGGGATATCAACGTTCAGTTCGATCAGTTTACCCGCATGAAAAGATCCCTCAATAAGGCAGGAGTTAAAGCAACCTATCTCGCCTTCAAAGACGAGGACCACTACCTCTCGCGACAAAAAAACCGGGAAGAATTTTTTGTCGCCGTAGAGAAATTCCTGCTCGAGGTGAATGGTAAAAGCCCATACATGAAATAGACCCCGCCACTTCAATGCAAACCTAAGGGCAAACCTAAGGGCAGACCTAAGGCAGCGGATTCGCCAACAAAAACTGCTGCACTTCTCTGGTTACCTGCGCCAGTTGATCGTGATAGGTCCAGTGCCCTGCACCCGAGACCTCGCGCAACTGCCCGTGCGCAAAATACTGCAGAGTATCGTCTTGGCCTGTGCGATGGTCATAACCCGCATCTGCATTCAACAACAGCGTGGGGCACGCAATGTTCTGCCACAAACCAATGGTAGTTTCCCGCGGTACACCAAAGGGCGCCCAGTTGTTGGTGTAGCTATCAAACTTCCATGACCAGCTGTCGTCTTCATTTTGCCTGACGCCATGCGTGGTTAGGTGTTGTGCTTGTTCTGCCGACAGGTTTGAGTTCATCGTTTGCATGCGTGCACAGGCCGATTGCAGCGAATCGTAGCGGCGCGGTTCCCGCGCAGACAGCGCATCCATGCTGTCTATCCATTCATTCAGAGTCTGGGCAGCCGTTCGCTCTTCGTCTGCTTCCCACAGGCCAATACCCTCAATACTCACCAGCCGCGCAACCCTGGCAGGCTCAATACCCGCAAACAAACAGGCTAAAGTGCCGCCCAGCGAGTGCCCTATAAGCGTGAGCTGCGTGAGTTCCAGCTGCTTTGCGAGTTGAGTCAAATCGTACACATACTCCAGATGTGAATAACTCGACCCAACACTCCAGTCTGAATCGCCATGTCCGCGCAGATCAGGCGCAATGATGTAGTAGTCATTAACAAAGGCTTGAACAAAAAAGTCCCAGGTGCGGCAGTGATCTTGCGAACCGTGCACCAGCAACATCGTAGGATTCGCGGGATCACCCCAGCTGCAGTAGCGCAGACGCAATCGCTGTGAGAAATAGAAATGGGAATCAGGCAAGACTAATCCTTGTTCTACGCTGTGTTTGCAAATAGTGTGGCGATCCGATCGAACGCACGCTCGAGTTCGTGCTGAGGGACCGTCAGACTCAACCGCACATAATCGCTGGCGCTCGGCCCAAAACCACTTCCGGGAATCGTTGATACGCCCACGTCATCGAGCAACATTTTCGCAAACGCATCCCCCGAGTTAGCCACGCGCGAACCATCAATCATCACAAACATACCTGCAGGAGGCACAAAGCAGTCAAGCTGCGGGATGTCCTTTATTCGACCAACGACATAATCGCGACGCGCCTGATAAGCCTTGCGCATGTGCTCAACTTCTGCGGCATCATTCGCCAGTGCAAACGCCGCGCCGTCCTGCACAAACTGACAAACGCCAAAAAACGCAGCCCCGGCCATATTTATCAATGCCTCGGTAATTGCCGTGCCACCCACCGTCCAACCTATCCGCCAGCCAGTCATGGCGTGTGACTTCGACAACCCGTCTATAACAACAATGTTAGAGAGGTCCTGGGTGCACTTGAGCATAGATACATGCGGTGCATCAAAAGTAATTAAGGAGTACACCTCATCACATACCAGCCACAGATCGCGCTCCTTACACTCCCTGGCCAGTCGGGTGAGTGTCGCCGGGTCGATAAGGTTTCCGCAAGGGTTACCCGGTGTGTTAACGAGCACAGCACGGGTATTGGGTTGCACCGCAGCCAACAAGGCATCGACGTCAAGTTCAAAGGTGCCTGGCTGCAGGGGTACGTGCTGTATGTCCGCCCCTAGTGCATCGAATACACCCTGATAACCAATGTACATCGGCTCCGGCACCAGCACGCCATCCCCGGCATCGAGCACACAGGCAAACACGGCATAAAGCGCAGCCGTGGCACCAGGAAACACGACAATCTGATCGCGTTGAAACTCCCGCCCTGTGCTTTCGGTTTCGACCTGCGCAATTGCATCGCGCAACACACTTTCGCCGGCCGCAGCAGAGTAATGCGTGCGTCCGGCGCGCATGCGTTCCACAACGTGCTCCGCAATGTACTCAGGCGTATCAAAGTCAGGATCACCAACGCTCAGAATAATCATATCCTCGCCGGCTGCCTGTCTTGCTAGCGCGTCGTCGTGAATCTTCCACACGTCACTTCCGGGCAGGCTCAATCTCGCCGATAGCGCCGAAAATCTCGAACTAAATTGATTGGGACTAGACGCCATACCACTGCCCACTAGGTTGGGTGAAGAGTTGTTCTTGCTGCACTTCTATAATACTGGGGCCAGGCTCGTTACTGGCTGATTGCAGAGCAGAAGAAAGCTGCGCGAAGCTGGTGGGTGCAAAATAGGGTACGCGGTAAGCTACAGCCAGCTGGGAAAAGTCAGGCGCAGAAATTATCGTAGAACTGGTGTCTACCGCACGCCCGGTTAAACTGTTCTCAATTTCTTCATAGCCTCTGTTTGACCAGATGAGCACCGTAACCGGCAACGAATTGTCTACTGCTGTTGCAAGTTCAGTCAGCGTAAACTGCGCGCCACCGTCGCCTATCAGAGCGAGCACGGGCTCGGCAAGCGCGACACTCGCTCCAAACGCAGCCGGAATCGCATAACCGAGCGTGCCAAACCCGGTTACCGAATGAAAATATCTTCGTGGTCGCAAGGGCTCATGCTGCCAGGCGGCGTAGTAGGTGGGCCGGGTCGAATCACCCACCACGCAAGTATCGCCAAGGGCCGTGGTGATAGTTGCAAAAAATTCGGCAGCTTCAGGATGCCAGTGTGGCTCATCGAGCGCCAAAGCACGGAGTGTCTGCGCACGCTGCGCACCGGGGCTATTGCTAGCTGCACGTGCAGTAGTTGCATCAGAGCCAGCACCAATCTCTAAACAAGCTGCAAACTGACTTGCGGCGGTTCGAGCGGATGCGCACAGCGTCAATTCTGCTTCGAACCTACGCTGCAACTGCTCTGGGTCAATATCGATGCGCAACAGTCGACCGGAAAATTCTAATGCGCCGTTCATGAGCAAATCGTAGTCGGTTTCACCAAACTCTGTGCCCACGGCAAGCACGACATCAGCCTTGCAGAGTGCAGCTCGCGTGCATGCCAGCGTCGGACTACCGCCCACCGCCAGCGGGTGGTCAGGTGGCGCCAGCCCTTTCGCATTGGCCGTAACGACAATCGGCAAATCAAGCGTCTCTGCAATGGTGCGCCATTGATCGGCGGCACTCACCGCACCGCCGCCACAAATCATTATCGGTTCCTTGGCCGCACGCAAAACTGCCACCATCGCTGCAGCGCTGGATGGAGACTGGGTCTGGGTCTGGGAAAAAACATTGGCGGCAACCGCCGCGGTGAATTCTCTTGCTGCGACAACACCAGTGTTCAGCAGCGCCCGTGGCAGTTCGGCCTCCATCACATCCAATGGAATCTGGATATGCACCGGGCCGGGCCGCCGCGTTGCAAACAGTTCAAACGCTTGAGCAACATGCTGGATCAACTCTTCTGGCGTATTCGCCTGCAGACTCAGGCGGCAAAAACTGCTGGCCGCGGCCTGTTGATCAGGCAACTCATGCAGCTCCCCCAGCGCGCGACCCTGACTGTGTGTGGCCGCCACCGCAGTAATGACCAACACGGGTATCGAATCAGCCAGCGCCTGCCCGAGCGCCGTGGCAGCATTGAGCAAGCCAGGACCACTGATAAGAAAACATACTCCCGGTTGGCCGCTCGCCCGTGCGTAGCCATCTGCCATGAAGCCTGCACCTTGCTCATGCCGCGTGGTGATGTGGGTGACCGAAGAACTGGCAAGCCCGCGATACATCTCTAACGTATGATTGCCCGGAATGCCAAACACATGGCGCACGCCATAGGCTTCGAGCAGCTGGGGCAACGCTTCGCCGCTGCGCAGGCTATTAACAGAATTTTGTGGCACGTCTAGAAGTTTCTCGGGTTCGATGCGCTCTGCGGCGCCGCTGGTTAAATCGCGCCGCTATTGTGCCATTCATCAATCTGCTTGGCTGCAAAACCCAACTCCAGCAAGACTTCTTGAGTATGACCGCCCAGGTCCGGCGCTGGGCCCTGCACCGTTGGCTGATCCACACTGGTTGTGTGTGCGGCCGATACCACCCGAGCCATATCACCACCACCGAGATCGGTCTCCGTAAAAACAGGCCGGACGGCCATCTGCGGGTCCTGGGTCACCTCCGCATAATCCCTGATGCTGGCGGAAGGCAATCCTGCAGCCTCAAACTGGGTCAGCCAATGCGCAGTAGTTTGGGCTGCAAACAGTGGATTGATCATGGCATTGAATTCTGCCGTACGGTCTATGCGATCTTGCGGGTCAGAAAACTCTTCGTAGGTTTCCGAGATCCCCAGCGCCGCAAAGAAACCTTGCACCTGCGCTTCCTTGAGGGCCGCTACCTGCACAAAACCATCGCTCGTCTCGAACACATTCGCGGTGGGCGCTTTGGTTGGCGAGCGATTACCAAACAACTCCGGCAACACCCCGTTCACCAGATAGGCACTCACCTGCGGCGCCTGCAAAACCATCGCCGTGTCCATCATCGCAACATCCACCGCCTGGCCTTCGCCTGTGGCCAGTCGCCGATACAGGGCCGCCGACACCGCAAAGGCCGTGTTGAGCGCCGTCGCCATGTCTACCGGCATGTAACCCGTGCGCAACGGGCCCGTGTCTGGGTGACCGGTAATCGCCATCATGCCTGAGCCGGCTTGAATCGCGCCGTCAAAGGCAGGTAGATGTGAGGAGGGGCCAGATTGGCCAAATCCGGACACCGAGGCATAAATAATGTCAGGCTTAAGCGCGCGGACGGTGTCGTAGTCGTAACCCAGCCGGCTCATCACACCTGGCCGAAAGCCCTGAATAAACACATCAGCAGTGGGAATTAGCCGTTCCAGCACGGGTTTGGCGGCTGGACCCTTCATATCCAGCGTGATGCTCTTCTTGCCGATATTGCAGGTATAGAACGACGGCGAGCCCTTTTTACCCGCCATTAAATTGCGCGTCATGTCGCCACTGCCGGGAGGCTCAACCTTGATCACCTCAGCCCCGTGCTGGGCGAGCTGCTGGGTGGCAAACGGACCCGCCAGTACCTGGGTAAAGTCGACAACGCGGATACCCGCAAATGGTTGAGTCATGGTCCTGTCCAGTGCTAACACAAGGGATTACCATAATCGGTATATACCGGTTAACGAAAGGGGAATGCGTATGAGCGGCACGAAATACTTCAGCAACTACATCACCGAGCGCAAACTGTGGCTTGGCTTAACCCTGGTTGCGGTATTGGGTACGGCGCTGACAGGCTGTAAATCGCAACTCGCAGCCCCCGTGGTAGACGCCTCTCCCGGGGTTAGGGTTAGCGAGAACGCAATCTCACCGGAACTGCAGGCCATGCTGGATACCTGGAGTGACCCGGCGATCCAAAAAGTAGAGGCTTTCCAGATTTTCGACAATCTGTATTACGTAGGGATTGATTGGGTTGCCGCTTACGTGCTCGAAACCTCCGCGGGATTGATACTGATCGATGCTCTGTACGATCCCTGGGTGGAGCATCTGCTCGAAGGAATGACCACCCTTGGCCTCGATCCCAACGACATTGAGTACGTACTGGTAACCCACGGGCACTTCGATCACGCGGGCGGCGCTGCGGAGATCAATCGTCGCTTCGGCGCGACCGTAGTCATGACAAAGGAGGACTGGGCGCTCGCACGCGAACCTGCAGCAATTCCCGAATTCGCTATGGACGTGCCTCCGAGCGGCCAGGTGGCACGGGACGGTGAAATCATTCAGCTCGGTGACACTCAAGTGGAGCTGTATAAAACCCCCGGCCACACCGAAGGTGTACTGTCGCTGCGCTACCCGGTGCGCGATGGCAATCAAACCTACACCGCCGTTACCCTTGGGGGCGTGGGTCTGAATTTTTCCGGCGTCGAACGCACGAAAAGCTATCTGGCAAGTTACGCTCGACTACAAACAGAGATTGCCAAAGGCGCCAGCGTAAGCCTGCCCAATCATGCCCAGATGGGCCGGGTGTTCGAACGCGCCAAGCTCCTCGCTGCCCGCAAGCCTGGAGAAACTCATCCCTTTGTTGACCCCGAGGGATTCGCGGACGACCTTACCCGCTTTATCGCGGCCGCCGAAGAAAAATTGCAGGCTGAACTAACAGGTACGGCCGGCAACCCACTGGACGCACTGAGTGACGCTTTGCAGACACAGCCCGAGACACCAACAACCCAGTAAGCCACGGCCAGTTTCATTCAGGCTTGCGGGTGGCAAATATCATTGCCGCAGCCAATAAATTAAGACCAGCCACCGCAATAAACGCGCCATCGTAGTTACCTACCTGATCGTAGTACCACGACGATAGCCAGGGCCCGGATGCGCCGACGGTTAACGCAATGGGCAGCGCCGCACTGCGCACTTCACCAAGATAACGTCGACCAAAGTAACCTGCCCAGATAACTTCCTGGAGCGGCAGCATTCCACCCCACCCCATGCCCAGAGTTATAAAACCCGCATACAACAAACCTGGACTGGCTTCCATCTGGCCCCAGGCAATCAGCGCGGTCGCGATCCCTGTGATCGATGCTGAGAGTGCCGCCAGCCGACGAGGCGCCTCCATGCGATCAATCACGTAGCCCCACACCGGCTTGGTGAGCATCGCAGGTATGGATGCAACGGTAATCATGAATGCAGCAGTTACCCGGGTTATCCCGGCGTCGGTCAAGTAAGGAATAGTCTGCAACAACATCACCCCAATACCGGCGCTGAAAATACCGAAGGATGTTGCCAGCAAATAGAAAGATCGGGTGCGTATAGCTCGAGCCCGCGACATCGAATTCGAAAAATCATCCGCCGCTCTCTGCGCCTGACCAGCACGCACCTGCCCATCACTTTTGCCATCGGGATGCAGCCCAAAGTCCTCTGGCGCCCGTCGCATCACCGCAGCAACGGGCACCATCACCAGCACAGCGATGAGTGCAAGCCATTGCCAGGCAGCGCGCCAACCCACCACATCGATTGCCCAGGTAATACCAGGGGTTATGGTCAAACCCGCAAACGACACCCCCATCGCCGCCCAGGCCACCGCGCTGCCGCGTTGCTCCACAAACCACTTTGACAGGGTGACGTTGACGACCAGATTGCCAATCAGTGCTGAGCCTGATGTGAGCATGATCCCGTTGATCAGCACCCAACCGGTAACCGTTTGTACCGTAGAACACAAATAGATGGCGCCACCGAGCACCAACAAACCCACAAACTGAAAACGCCGAGGGCCAAACCGATCGACATAGGCGCCGATAAAAAAGCCCACCAAGGCCATAACAAACTGACCCACGGTTCGCGGCAGCGTGAAGTCAGAACGACTCCAGTGCAACTCAGCCAGCATCGGCTCCATGAATGCGCCCAGCACGTAGTTTTGCGTGCCAATGGCGATGAGCTGGGCGACAAACGCCGCCCCAATCAGGTAATAGCCGTAGTAGATCCTACTCAGGAAAACTCACGATCTTCCCACCAAGGGAAGTACTCAGGCATGTTCTCACTGACTTTCTCCGGGAACACCGCGGGGCGTTTTTCCAGAAACGACTCAACCCCTTCACGGCTGTCCGGTGACTTGCCACGATAGTAGATGCCGCGGGAGTCGATCTTGTGCGCCTCCATGGGGTGATCGGCGTTCAACATACGCCACATCATGTGTCGAACCAGAGTGACGGAAACCGGACTGGTATTTTCCACAATTTCACGCGCCAGTTCGCGGGCCTTTGGCAGCAACTCATTCGGCGCCACCGGTTTGCGAATTAAGCCACCTTCATAGGCCTCCTGGGCACTAAACACGCGGCCGCTGTAACACCACTCCAGAGCCTGACTGATCCCAACCACGCGCGGCAGGAAGTAGCTGGAACAGGCTTCGGGCACAATCCCCCGCCGCGCAAATACAAAGCCAAACTTGGCATTGGTGCTGGCGAGGCGAATGTCCATGGGCAGTTGCATGGTGACGCCCACACCCACCGCTGCGCCGTTGACGGCCGAGATCATCGGCTTGTTTACTTCGTAAATACGTAAAGTGAGGACGCCGCCACCGTCACGATGCAGGCCACCCTCACGGTCTGGACGGTCATCCGCATTAAAGGTATTGCCGCCGCTCGACAGATCTGCTCCGGCACAAAAGCCACGCCCCGCACCGGTCACAATAATCGCTCGCACATCGTCATCCGCATCGGCACGATCAAGTGCATCAATCATTTCTTGCTGCATTTCTCGCGTGAACGCATTGAGCTTTTCCGGCCGATTCAGCGTAATCGTGAGAATATTCTCCTCGACCTCATAGATAATGGTGTTATAAGCCACGTAATCTCTCTCTCCTGTGAGGGTTGATGGAAGGTTGTTGGTAGTTGTTATAGTGACGGTAATCTACCTAACCTGCCAGATACTCCTTATGAAAATTGGTATCTCCCTTCCGGTCCGCGATCTGGAAAGTGATCTCGGGGCGATCCGCGATTTCGCTCAAGCCGCAGAGGAACTCGGTCTATCCCACCTGCGCGTCCCCGATCAGGTGATCCGCCAAAACAGCAAACACCTGCACGAACCACTGACCCTGATGGCATGGCTCGCCGGCGTCACAGAGCGCATCCAGCTCGTACCCTCTGTGCTGGTGTTACCGCTGCGCCAAACAGCGCTGGTGGCAAAACAGGCGGCGGAGATCGATGTGCTCTCCGGGGGCCGCTTGCGCCTGGGTATCGGCGTTGGTGGCAATCAGGCCGAGTACGCGGCTATGGGTATGGATTTCCACACCCGTGGAGCCCGGTGTTCTGAGCAAATGCAACTATTGCGGCGCTTCTGGCGTGAACCCACCTTCAGTTTTCGCGGGCGTTTCGACACGGTGATTGAGGCTGGAATAAATCCTCTGCCAGTGCAAAAACCCATTCCCTTGTGGATTGGCGGTAGCAGCTCACCCGGCGCTGCGGTAGTCGAACGCATCGGCAAACTTGCGGACGGCTGGTTTGTGCTCGCCACACCCGAAGAGTACCCCCAGCTACGCGCAAGTATCGATGCCGTAGCAATTGGGGCCAAGCGCGATCCGAATCGGATTGGCACCGAGGCTGGTGTGGCCGTAGTAGGCCCCAGAGAGCACGAATGGCAAGGACGAGTGCGTGGCTGGTACAACGCGGGTCTTACACACCTGTGCCTGCGCACCCTTGGTGGCGATCTGCGTGGGGGCAATGCTCACATCGCCCGCATGCGTGGTGTGGTGGACGAGGCCTTTGCCATCGTCAGCCAGGGAACCTCGGTTTAAGTTAGTTGGCCGCGGCCCGATTACGCACGACCAGAAAATTCCGAATGCTGTAAAATCCGTCGGCAGCACCCCATTCAAGTGCCTGCATCATGGCCTCACCTTCGGCCCACTGTGCATTGTCGAGCAGCGCTTCATAAATACGCTGCTGGGTTCCAATGTTACAAAAGAAGGTGCGGCACCAGTGAGCACCGTGAGTTAACGGCATGCCGCGCAACGCGATGAGGATCTTGTCGAGATAGTCCTTAGGGAGTTTGGCGTCCACACCTGCCGAGCGCCGTTGCGAAAACCCACCGATGTAGGCTACCCACTGCTCGCCTGCGTGGGTAAAGCGTTGCACCTCAACTTGATCTGTTTCGACTCGTTGCCAAAACGCTGCCAACAACACATGAAAAGAGCTCACCAGAAAATTCTGTAGTGCATCTTTTTGTTGTTGTTCAACTGTCTCGCCCATGCCAGCAAAACACTCCACAACGCGTCGCTCATCCGGGAGCACTATTTCGACATTGAGCTGTCCGGTGTTTGCCGACTCCCCTGCTACCCATACCGTTCTGATCGCCGGGAGCTCGCCGTTAGGCACGCACCACTCTTCGCGGGTTTCTACCGCCAGATCGTGAGATTCCAGGAGTTTTTTAAGTACGTCAGGTCTATTCAGGTCCAATGTGTTATCGCACAAGCCAAGTGGAGAGCCATAATAAACGAGCCAAGGCGCTAAAAGACCTTGAGCACTTCTGCGACAAAGGCGGCGTGGTCCCAGCGCTTGCCTAGCGGGTCAACGCCAGTTCTGACAATAACCATGTTGCGCTCAGGAACCACGGTGGAAAACTGGCCCTTGTTACCAGAACTGGTGTAGGTGCCCTTGGGTATACCGGGCATGGTGTCGAGCAGCCAGAACTGGGCCCCATAGCCCCACTCGCCCTCTTTGCGTGGCCGCCCTTGCGCCGGGACAACAACGTAGTCTGTCCAACCCACCGGCAAAATTTGCTCACCCCGCCACTTGCCTTTGTTGAGGTACAAAAGGCCAAAGCGCGCCAGATCGCGCCCGGTGGTATACACCTGACTCGACCCCATAAAGTTACCCTCATGATCCATCTCCATGCGGGTATGGTGCATGCCAATTTTGTGGAACAACTCATCATAGGGGTAGCGCAGGTAACGCAGGTCGTCCGCAAGCACGGTGCGCAGAGCCCATAGCGTTAGCAAGGTGTCGTTGTTGGCGTACTTCCAGCGCTCTCCAGGGACCGCCTCGAGGAATGTGCCAGTGACCGCGGGCACGATGGCGGCACCACCGTAATAGGTTGCATTGGTCTGTGACCCTTCGCTGGTCAGACCGCTCGACATATTGAGTAAGTTGCCAAGGCTAATCTCCGCACGCGGATCACTGCCCAGCTGCCACTGGGGTATTGGCGCTGGCGCGTCTACCTCTAGCAGACCATCGCGAACAGCAATGCCTATCAAGCTGACTGTCATGCTCTTGGCCGTCGAAAAGGTACGGTAGCCTTTATGCAGACCAAACCCGTTGCCATAACGCTCGCCAATCAACTTGCCGTCTTTTACCACCAGCACGGAGCCTGTGATCGTACCTGCCCCAAAACTACGGCCATCAAAACTCTTGGCCAACAACCGCTGCTGCGCTTTGGTCGGCGCCGGGTTGGCCTTGTCACCGACGGGGAAAGCCGTGTCGCCAAGCTGCGGAATCGGCGCCATAGCAATGTAGGGAAGGTGGCCGACATCAGGTTCCGACCAGTCTGGTGGGAGAACGGTGCAGCCCGTCGAGTGCCGATAAGCCGCAATCGCCACCTTGCCGTCTACACCCTGAGCGCGCACGAGTTGACGACGCTCGTCGATTTCGGGCTCTGGCAAGTCAAATCGCTGCGTATCACGCAGCTCGACATCCAGAATCTGTGGCAGCGTACGCCCGGCAAAGAAGTAGGCCGAACAGGTGAATAGAGCTCGATACCCGCCGACAACTTCTTCGATGGGCGCGGAACCTGCGGGGCGGTAGTAGCTACTGGCCTGTGGGGGCGCTGCACCGGTTCGCAGAGCGCTTAGTGCTAAGACCAATACAAGCGTTAGAACCAATCCACCTGTCTTTCTGTTACCAACAAAAAAACCTCTACTCATATCTGGCACGCCACCTTAACGCTCGCAAGTTCCAATTCTGCCACCCCTTACTTACAAGCAAATCACTAATTAGTCTATGGCTGTTGGATTATTGGCGTTAGACTGCGCGACTCGAAAATCTGCTTGCCTGATTTCACGCAACGACAGGATAAAGGAAAAAGCTGCATGGGCGCTTTCAAAGAACCGCATGGTGGTGAATTAAGGGACTTATATCTCAACGAATCTGCTGCAGAAGCCGAGCAGAAAAAGGCCGGCGATTACCCGTCGTGGGACCTAACGGCCCGACAGCTATGCGACATCGACTTACTCAATTGTGGTGCGTTTTCGCCACTTGAGGGATTCAATACACAAGCCGAGTTTGAAGCGATCTGTAAGGACATGCGTCTGCCCTCAGGCGTTATCTGGCCAATGCCAATCACCCTGGACGTGTCCGAGGAGTTCGCCGCAAGCCTGACAACTGGCGGCCGCATCGCACTGCGCGACCCCGAGGGGGTGTTGTTGGCCACTATGGATGTTGAAGACATCTATCGACCAGACAAGCAGATGGAAGCCGAAACCGTTTTTGGTACCACTGACGACACGCACCCCGCGGTCGCCTATCTGAACAACACCGCCGGACCTGTGTACATCGGCGGCAGGGTTTATGGCGTTGAGCCACAGACCCACTACGACTTCAAACTGCTACGTGACACGCCGGCAGAGGCGCGCGGTCGCTTCCGCAAACTTGGCTGGCGCAAGATCGTTGCCTTTCAAACCCGCAATCCGCTGCATCGCGCGCATCAGGAGCTGACGTTCCGTGCGGCCAAAGATGTACAAGCAAACCTGCTAATCCAGCCCGTGGTGGGCTTAACCAAGCCGGGCGACATCAACCACTTCACCCGCGTGCGCTGCTACGAGCACGTACTTGACCAATACCCTGATCAAACCACCACGTTGAGCCTGCTAAATTTGGCAATGCGCATGGCTGGTCCACGGGAGGCTATCTGGCACGCCATTATTCGCAAGAATTACGGCTGCACCCACTTTATTGTCGGGCGCGATCACGCGGGCCCTGGTAACGACAAGGACGGTAACCCGTTCTACGGGGAGTACGACGCGCAAGACCTCTTCCGCAAGCACGAGGAAGAGCTCGATATCGCGATGGTGCCATTCAAGATGATGGTCTATGTCGAGAACAAGGCTCAGTATGTACCCGCAGACGAGACCGAAAAGGACGATAAGGTACTCAACATCTCCGGTACCGAATTTCGCCGACGTCTGATGGAAGGTCTGGACATACCCGACTGGTTCTCTTACCCCAAGGTGGTCGCCGAGCTCCGCAAGGCGCACCCACCAAAGAGCAAGCAAGGTTTCACCGTGTTCTTTACAGGTCTGTCTGGCTCCGGCAAGTCAACTATCGCCAACGCGCTAATGGTTAAGCTCCTGGAGGACGGCAATCGTCCAGTGACGCTACTTGATGGTGATGTGGTGCGGAAAAACCTGTCGAGCGAGCTGACGTTCAGCAAAGAGCACCGAGATCTGAACATCCAGCGCATAGGCTACGTCGCCAGCGAAATCACCAAGAACGGCGGCATCGCGATATGCGCTCCGATCGCACCCTACTCGGCAACTCGCCAGCATGTGCGCGAACTGATAGAACCACTGGGTGGCTTCCTTGAAATTCACGTCGCAACCAGCCTGGAAGAATGTGAACGAAGAGATCGCAAGGGTCTCTACAAGCTCGCGCGCGAAGGCAAGATCAAGGAGTTCACGGGGATCTCAGACCCCTACGAAACACCGGAAAACCCTGAACTGGTTATTCAGACCGAAGAACTCAGCCCTGATCTGGCTGCGCACCGAATAGTGCTTGCGCTCGAAAGCATGGGCTACATCGCGTAGCCCATGACAAAGTCGTAGTAGCTAGTTAATACCGCGACCGAGAGTCAGCACGCCATCCTGGAACAATAGCGTGCGATGCACAAAGCGGCTGCTCCAATAGATCCAGGAATCACTATCAAGCGATGGTGTTTTGTGCCGAGGTGGATAGCCACGGGCCATCAACACCTGCTCCTTGGTCATGCCAAGTCGCATCGTACCCGCACGAATACTATTGGCCAGCTCGTCGCCCAATTTGGCCACCGGGATCTGAGTAGACGCTAGCAGCTCGACTGCAATCTCGCTCAACGGTCGTAGGCTGGTCTTCTTCGCTAACACAAGATTAATCGTCTCGCCAGACTCAAGCTGCAGCGACATCTTTTTATCGCCTACTGCTAGCAGCGTCACTTTGGAGTTAATCGGCAGCAGTACGCCGCGCGAGTAATTGGTTGTGCTGTGCTTTTTGCGTTCGTACCAAAGGTTGTAGCGCGTGTAATAACTGTCGCCTATCTGCGGGCTAATGGCAGACGGTTGAACGCTTCGACGTACGGTTTTGATAGATGGGGCACGAGCTGGCTGCAGCGCCGGCGCGGTGGCACCACTTTGGCGCTTGATCATGCTCTGCACAACGTTATCAGGCACACCTGCCTTGGCGAGAGCGGCCAGGCCGTTAGCTGACGTATCAAAAGCGGTGCTCTCCGCAGAACCGACAGTCAACACGATAGTTTTGGAGCCAAGACCTGACTCCACCAACTTAACGACGTCGGCATTGGTGAGCGTCTCGGCGAATACGCCGCCCGTCCAGGTGAATCCCAATAGCAACGTAGCCGTAGCAAAAATACTGATTAACTTCGTTCTAATCATTGTCTGATCCTCTTGAAACGATCACCACATTAACGAACTAACAGCGGCGTGGCTAGCCAGTAAACGCTAATAGCACAGCAACAATCCCCAACCACACTGACCGCTTACCAGCTCTCGCACTCATTGGACACGACCCTCTCGCCAGGCCTGAATCAGCCGGTCGTACGGGATGGTTTTCCCCGGCGGTTTCTCATCGGCGAGTGCTGGCTTAGGCGCACCTGGTCGCGCGAGCCAATTCTCCGCTGCTTCTTCGGGATTCAGTTTGGGACCACATTCGCCTTGCACGCCATGTCGCTCAAGCCGCTCAAGAACCCGGTCTTGTTGCGCAGCGAGTTGGTCCAAAGCGACCTGCGGTGTGACCTCACCGCTGACCGCAGCGGCCACATTGGCCCACCAAAGATTAGACAGTTGTGGGTAGTCCGGTACGTTGGTGCCAGTTGGCGTCCAGGCAACTCGCGCCGGGCTACGATAAAACTCAACCAAACCACCCAGCCTGGGTGCGGCATCGGTCATCGCCTGCGATTGCAAGTCAGAGTTTCGAATTGGCGTTAACCCATGCAGAGTCTTTTTCAACGACACCGTCTTGGCCACCACAAACTGGGCGTAGAGCCAGGCCGCCTTGCGGCGCTCGAGCGGCGTATTTTTTAGCAGCGTCCATGATCCGGTATCTTGATAACCAAGCTTCATTCCTTCTTCCCAGTAGGGGCCGTGCGGAGATGGGGCCATACGCCACTTGGGAGTGCCATCGGCGTTCATCACCGCGAGTCCGGGTGCGATCATGTCCGCAGTGAAGGTTGTGTACCAGAATATTTGCTGGGCAATCTGACCTTGCGCGGGTACAGGCCCTGCTTCAGAAAATGTCATACCGGATGCCTCTGGTGGCGCAAACCGTTGCAGCCAGTCCATATAGCGTGACAGGGCGTAGACCGAGGCCGGCGCGTTGGTTGCACCACCTCGCGATACTGACGAACCCGCAGGTTGACAGCCTTCAACCCGAATACCCCACTCATCTACGGGTAGGCCGTTCGGCAATCCCTTGTCCCCTGCTCCGGCCATGGACAACCAGGCGTCAGTAAAACGCCAACCCAGACTCGGGTCTTTCTTGCCGTAGTCCATATGGCCATAAACCGGTTTGCCATCGAGCTCGCCTACGTGGGTACTAAAAAACTCTGCAATGTCCTCGTAGGCCGACCAGTTTTCGGGCACCCCAAGCTCGTAGCCATAAATTTCTGTGAAACGTTTACGCAACTCCGGACGCTGGAACCAGTCATAACGAAACCAGTACAGGTTGGCGAACTGTTGGTCCGGCAGCTGATAAACCTTGCCATCCGGGCCGGTGGTAAAGCTCAAGCCGATGAAGTCTTCAAGATCCAGCGTCGGCGACGTAACCTCCTCGCCTTCTCCAACCATAAAGTCAGACAGCGGTAGCACGTAACCGAATCGTGCGTGTGTACCAATGAGATCCGAGTCGTTCACGTAGGCATCGTAGATGTTTTCACCGGACTTCATCTGAGTTTGCAAACGCTCGATAACATCCCCCTCCTGGATAAGGTCGTGGGTGACCTTAATGCCGGTGATCTCTTCAAACGCTTTCGCCAGCACCTCGCTCTCATACACATGCGTGGTCAGAGTTTCGGAGACCACCTTGATCGACATACCACGAAAAGGCGCTGCTGCCGCGGTGAACCAGGCAAGCTCCTGGAGCTGCTCCTGCGCACTGAGCGTCGACGGTTGAAACTCATCCTGCTGCCATTTGCGTGCATTAGCCGCGAAATCGACGGTACTGACAGCGGCGGCGCGCGCCGCGTCCTCTTGGCCTTTCGAGTCGGAAGACGATTCGCTACCACAACCGCTCAGTATTGCTCCGATCAAGGTCACTGCCGCACACACCAAACTCTTAGTCATTTCTAATTACTCTATTAATGTCGAAAGGAGACACCGCAAGAAACTCATCCCTTGCGCATGATCAGCAGCGTACTGCCCAGCGTCGCCGCACTCATCCACCATACCGGTAAATCGCTCAAACCTACCCAACCAATGTGAGCAAAACCCGCCACCAGTAAACTTATGAAAAAGCGATCACCCCGGGTTGTCGCAAGCGGCAGAAATCCCTCGCGCGTGAGTGTTGGCCAACGCAACTCAGCCACTGTAAGCGCCAAGAGACAAATAGCAATGCCACAAAAAAACAGTGCAGTTGGCGTTGTCCAGGCCATCCATTGCAAGCTGTTCATGATACCCGCCCAAGTGCGAAACCAGCCGCAAGATGTTTGCGCACAAACCACACCACGATGACGCCCGGCACAATGGTAAGCACGCCGGCTGCACACAGCACACCCCAGTCCATGCCCGATGCGCTCACCGTACGTGTCATAACCACGGCGATGGGCTTGGCTTCACTACCCGTCAGGGTACGAGCGAGCAGAAGTTCGACCCAGGAGAACATAAAACAAAAAAACAATGTAACGCCGAGCGCTGCGCGGTTAAGCGGCAGGAAGATGCGAAAGAAAAAGTAACCCCGGCCATGCCCATCAAGCTGCGCCATTTCATCGATGCTGCGCGGCACTGACGAGAAGAAACCCTCGAGAATCCACACCGCGAGCGGCACTGTGAACAAACAGTGGGCCAATGCGACAGCGAGCGGTGTATCGAACAACCCCAGCGCAGAATACAACTGAAAGAACGGCAACAAAAACACCGCCGGGGGCGCCATTCTGTTAGTCAACAACCAAAAAAACAGATG
Source organism: uncultured Pseudomonadales bacterium (assembly GCA_964611345.1). GTDB lineage: Bacteria > Pseudomonadota > Gammaproteobacteria > Pseudomonadales > Azotimanducaceae > JALZVT01. The sequence continues at coordinate 2,054 of CAZSYU010000007.1, read as the reverse complement.
TCTATCGCCAAGGAAGCGATAGCGCGAAAACACAAACGCAGCAGGAATAGCGACAGCCAGCGAGATCAGACTGTTCAGCGAAACGTAAGTCAGAGAGTTAAGAAATCCATTGGACCACACCGGATTGGTGAAAATCTCCTGAAAGTTGGCGAGTGTGGGTGCTTGCGGCAGCAACTCTACGCCCCCAGCAATGCTGCTGTTGGTGCGCAGCGCCATGTTTAACAGCCAGTACAACGGCAACAACAGATAGACGCCATACAGCCAGAGTAGGCCGCGACAAAACCAGGGTTGGCTATTCATGGTTCAGCCAACTCCTGGTACCCCTCTTCCGGGCGCCGCACAACACTCGTGTAAAACAGGTAGCACAGCAGCAGGTTGAGCATAAAGTACAGCAATGAAAAAGCAGCCGCCGGACCCAGATCAAACTGCCCCACTGCCATAGTGGTTAAATGTTGACTAAGAAAGGTTGTACTGCTGCCAGGACCCCCACCGGTAAGCACAAACGGTTCCGTGTAGATCATTAGGCTATCCATAAGTCGCAGCAGCACGGCGATAACAAGTACCCCCCACAGCTTTGGCAGTTCGACAAAGCGAAACACTTGCCAGGAGTTTGCGCCATCCAGTGCTGCCGCGTCGTAATGCGCCCTGGGAATCGCAGATAGCCCCGCAAAGGCGAGCAAAGCAACCAGGGATGTCCAGTGCCACACGTCCATGGCCAACAGGGTGATCCATGCATCGGCAGAATCAGCCGTATAGTTGTAGCTAAAACCGAGCTGGTTCACAGCCACGCCCAACAGCCCAATATCGGGCCGGGCAAAAATTTGCCAGATTGTGCCGACCACATTCCAGGGCACCAACAGTGGCACAGCCAGAAGAATGAGCAAAGCAGATGTCGCCCTGGAGTTGCGTGGCATGCCGCGAGCAACCGCTATACCCAGGGGAATTTCGATCGCCAACACTGCTGCACTGAACAACAACTGCCGCTGCAAGGCATCTATAAAACGTTGATCACGGAGCGTATCTCTAAACCAGTCGAAACCGACAAAATAACGTGTGTTGAAATCAAGAATGTCTTGGACTGAGTAGTTCACTACGGTGATGAGTGGAATAACCGCACTGACGACAACCACCAACAGTACTGGCAATACTCCGAACCAGGCTGCGTTGTTGTAGTTTTCCGGTCGTACGCTCATCACTCAACCCGCCAACCGTCTTGAAAAATCTGGTACTCGTGCACGAACACCTGCACTGATGCACCAACCTCATGCACGAGTTCAGATGCAAGCTGGACTTCCAGCTCGGGACCATTCGCACTGGTCGCAACACCAACAGTAGTGATACCAAGCACCTGCTGGGCACTGGCGCCGGTCAGGCGGGCGTGTCGCACCGTGCCAGAGAGCGCCAGACAATCTGGCGGCGCGGTCGCATCCGGTGTACCAATGCTGGTCCACTCTGGCCGAAAACCAACCTCACCGTGGCCGTTTTGCACGACGCCTGGCGGTGTACCCCGAACTAATTCGACTGGCAGCAAATTCATGCCTGGGTTGCCGATGAAGCGAGCAACCTCAGCGTGCGCGGGCGCCGCATAAAGCGCCGCCGGTGTCGCCGTCTGTAACAAGTTTCCATCATGTAAAACACTGACCCTGTCTGCGAACGTCAGTGCTTCCGTCTGATCATGCGTCACGTAAACCATAGTAACCCCCAGCTGTTGCTGGGCACGTTTGACAGCACCTCGCAGCCGCCACTTCATCGCGGGTTCTACCGCCGTTAGTGGTTCATCGAGTAGCACCATCGACAGGTCATCGCGCACCAGTGCTTTGGCAAATCCTACAAGCTGTTTTTGAAACAGCGACAGTGCAGCTGGTTTCAAAGCGAGGTCATTCTGCAAGTCAAACAACTCGGCCACCTCGGCTGCTCGACGACGACGTTCACGCCGCCCGACACCGCGCGTGCGCAGTGGAAAACCAATATTGTCTTGCACCGACAGCGAGTCATACAGCACTGGAAACTGGAACACCTGCGCCACGCCCCGCTTGGCTGCGCCAATTGTGGAC